>NZ_JBGGWB010000007.1:54756-95081 GCF_041321155.1 Sphingomonas sp. IW22
CGCGCTGTGCGCGTCCGCACCGGCGCTACGCTCGCTCGGCCGCGCCGACAACACGCGCCATCGGGCATGGCACACCGCCACCCGGTCCGGCTCGCTGGCGGGCGCGGCGATGCCGTCGCATCGCCTGCGCACCCGCTGCGCCTCGCGCGGTCCCGGGACGGCCTCCATGACAGCCGATCGGCACGGCTCGCTCGCGTCACGGCGATCCCTGCGGATCGCGCGTTCGCTACGCCTCGCCGGTGCCGATCGCACCGCGCACAACAGCCGCGCCGGCTCGCTCGCATCGCGGCCACGCCTGCGCGTGTCGCGCTCGCTCCGCATCGACCGGCGCGGCACCCATCGGGCATGGCGCACCGCCGCCCGGTCCGGCTCGCTGGCGGGCGCGGCGATGCCGTCGCATCGCCTGCGCACCCGCTGCGCCTCGCTCGGTCCCGGGACGCCCTCCATGACCGTCGCCCGGCACGGCTCGCTCGCGTCACGGCGATCCCTGCGGATCGCCCGTTCGCTACGCCTCGCCGGTGCCGATCGCACCGCGCACCACAGCCGCGCCGGCTCGCTCGCATCGCGGCCACACTTGCGCGTGTCGCGCTCGCTCCGCATCGAGCGGCGCGGCACCCATCGGGCATGGCACACCGCCGCCCGGTCCGGCTCGCTGGCGGGCGCGGCGATGCCGTCGCATCGCCTGCGCACCCGCTGCGCCTCGCGCGGTCCCGGGACGCCCTCCATGACAGCCGACCGGCACGGCTCGCTCGCGTCACGGCGACCCCTGCGGGTCGCCCGTTCGCTACGCCTCGCCAGTGCCGATCGCACCGCGCACCACCAACGCACCCGATGCCGGGATGCCGGGTCGATCACGGTCCTTCGGACCGACAATCCTGAACCGACCAGCGCGACCCTGACGGGTCGAAGAGCAGGGGGATCGGGAATGCGGTTTCAATCGGGAGACAAGCCCATGTCGATCACATTCTCGCTCGCAGTCCAGCAGCGCGCCGTCGCCAAACCGGCCATCATCACCGCTCGCCAGCTCGCCGCGTTCCGCGCCTTCGCTCGCGAGCGTGGTGAACTCATCGAGGACGACGATGATGACCCGCTTGTCAGCGCCAGTTTCGAGGCCCGCGTATGTCCATGGTCGCTCGCATCGATCTGCGCCCTGTTCGATCATGACGAAGCCGTCATAGCCGTGGTCGAGGAAGCGCAGTTTCGCGGCCTTACCATCCGGTTCTGGCGCGACGATGCGACCCGCTCCATCCGCATGTGCGTCGGTTCCTCACCCGACGGCGCAGCCGAAATCGATCTCTCCAACCAGAACGGTTACGCCGTTCTCGAGGCGATGGGTCTTGGCACCGAAGCGTGCGGCGACATTCCCCTCGACGATCTGCGCGCGCGGCTCGGAAAACCCGACATCCGCAAAGCCATGACCGACAATGGCCTGCACAGCTATCTCGATCGTCTCGACAGGATTGCCGCGACCTCCACGGTCGCCGACGATGTACGCATGGTCTGGGGTTAGCCTCCCTCCACGGTCCCTGCGTCGGGGGTGCCGGACATTCGTCCGGTGCCCCTTTTTTCTGCCTGCATGGCACAAGATCCGTGACAATCTTTGCCTCTGCAAAATGGGGGAGGGCCTGACGGCCGCTCCCCCATCATTTTGCCTGTCGGGCTTGAGGCCCGACACAGCGCCGACCGACTTACGCGGTCAGGCGCTTGAGCGTCTCTGTCGCCCCGAGTTTTCGGATCGCTTCGAGGATGCCGGTAAACTGCGCGCTGTCGGCCTTCATCAACCCCGACTTCTCGACCTCTTTCAGCCGGTCGCTTCGCTCCCGTTCGGCAAGCTGCTTGCGTCGCTCGCTCAACCGCTGTTCCTCCGCCTCAAGCTGCTTGCGTTCCTGCTCGATACTCCGTGCCATGGGACATGCCTTTTCTGATCGTGTGACCAGCCTCCACGACACAGGATGCCAGCGTGCCGACGACGACACAATAGCACGCAGCATCATCTCCATATGGAGCCACCATCTCGCTCGCTGATCCGGTCTTGACCGGACCAGCATAAGGGCGACGGACACTGGCCTATGGCCAGGTCCGTCGTGGGGCGGAATTGCTCCGCGAAACCCCGTCCCGACGATCCCGAGGATGATTGCCTGCGGCGCTTCCCTGCCGGAATCGGAGCCAACGATCGGACAACATCCCCTGATGCCCCGACAACCACCGATAGTCCCTAGAGATTTGCACACCCTATGCGGCAGGCCGCAGGTTAAGACATTGAAATATCGACCGTTTGCATACGCTTGCCTGTTTGCATGTGCAAACGCCTCACGACACCCACGCTAACTACTTGTCTTTGCACGATAAGTTCTGTTTGCAATTTAGCTACACGTTATTGCTGGAAACCCCCTGCAAATCGCGGTATCTAAGAGGCTCGGAAGCCCCACCATCCACTTGACCGTGGGTGGTACATGTCTAAGTCAACCATAGCTTTTCGGCTTTTGCCGAGTGAGTTGGCGGCACTGGATCAGATCGCTGCAAAGCGAGGCTGTTCCCGGTCCGAAGCCGCTCGCTACGCTCTCATGTTCGGCATCAGATTTGCCGAGGCGGACCATAGCTTCAATATCACCCGCGCCGTGCTCGTCCTCGAGTACATGCAAGCGGCGATCGACGTCATCATTACGCGCGATCACGGTGACGTCGTCCCACAGCTCTTAGCAGCCGCAAAGCAACGCCTGGAGACCTTCCATGCGTAGCAACGACATCCGCTTCAACGGCCAGGCCGCGACCGTCAAACATCACTCCGCACGCGGACGGATCACCCGAAATTCGGGCAACTTCACGCGCGGATCACAGCTGCTCGCCAGCCAGTACAAGATGACGTGGGCCGGCATCCAGGTGCCCATCTGGATCTGGCTCGGAACCTTCATCGTCCTCTTCAACATTTTCGTCTGGCTGGGGCTTGCCGAACATGAGTTCCAGCTGGACCTCATGAAGCTCTATTCCGCCGTCTGGACATGGGTCGGCGCGGACAAGTTCCACCTCATCAACCTGACCCTTCCCAGCGGCATCGTCACCAAGGTTCCGATCGGTTACGTCCCCTACGAACCCCATGTCGTTCACGCATGGGCGAAGACCGTCAAAATCTTCCTGACCACGCTGGTCATGTCCGTCTTCATTGCCGCGCCGCTCATCATGTGGTTCATCATGTGGGCCAACAAGCGCGGGCGCGACATGCTCCAGGAGCGCCACAATCGCGGCGCGATGCTCGTCGAGAACGATGTTCTCCTCAATGCCGTGCGCGCCCACAACGCCAAAAACTTCCGCAAGGAATGCGCCGAGCACGACCCGCCATTCGATCCCGCACGCGTCGCCAAGGCGCCGGTCATCGATCGCGTAGACCAGGGCATCCATGTGCCCTACCGCATCGCCGGCATCCCCTATCCATGGAGGCTCGAACAGAGCCATACGATGCTCATCGGCACCACCGGCACCGGCAAGACGACGCAGTTGCGCAGTCACGTCTCGCAGATCCGTGCGCGCGGCCACCGCGCCGTCATCTTCGACCTTACCGGCGCCTTCGTCGAAAGCTTCTACGATCCCGAAACCGACGTCATCCTCAACCCCATGGACGAGCGCTGCGCACCGTGGACGCTGTTCGATGAATGCCGCAACTATGCTGATTTCGTGTCGGCCGCCGCCGCGCTCATTCCCTCCCATCCCGAGGACAAGGAACCCTTCTGGCAGAACGCCGCGCGCATGCTCTTCATCGAGATGTGCCTGAAGCTTCAGGAAGATGGCGAAGGCAACAACGCCGCCATCGCCCACCACCTGATGCAGGCCGACCTCAAGAAGATCCACGCCAAGCTCGAAGATACCGTCGCTGCCCCGCTGACGACCGAAAAGGCGGCGCGGATGGCAGAGTCCATCCGCTCCGTCCTCAACGTCAACGGACAGGCGCTTCGCTTCATGCCGGACCCGGTCAAGGGCGGGCCTCCGGCCTTCTCGATCCGCGACTGGATCGCGACCGACAATCGCGACGGGTCGATCATGTTCATCACCGGCTCGTACAACGATCTGGAGATGACCCGCGGGCTCTTCACGCTGTGGATCGACCTCGCCGTCAACAACCTCATGCGCCTGCCCAAGACACGCGATCTGCGGACCTGGTATCTCTTCGACGAGGTCCACGCGCTCCATGCGCTACCGGGCATCGAACATGGCCTCCAGTCCGCCCGCAATTTCGGCGGTGCATTCGTCCTTGGCATCCACTCGTTCGACAAGCTGGTCGCCACCTATGGGCTCCAGAACGCGACCGCGCTGACGGGCCTTGCGCGCACCAAGCTGATCCTCGCCACCGCCGACCGCACGACCGCCGAAAAATGCTCCGAGTTCATCGGCAATCGCGAAGTGCGCCAGATGGATGAAGCCTACAGCTACGGCTATAACAATACCCGCGATGCCTCGACGCTGACGCCGCGCACCGCGATCGAACCGCTCGTCCTGCCCGACGACATCAACAATCTCCCCTCGCTGCACGGCTTCGTCAAATTCCCCGACGGCTTTCCCGCCTCGCGGATCGAACTGAAGATACGCTCCTATCCCGAGATCGCCCCAGGCGCCGTTCCCCGGAAGGACTTCAAGCCGACCGAATACGTCTCGCCGCAGGACCGGCGACGCCGGAACGAAAGCGCGGATGAGGGGGGTGAAGGTGGGCGTGAGCATACGCCCACGCGGCCCGTGGGAGGCGTGGAAGAGCGCGAGGAAGAAGAGCAACAGAAGACGCAGTCTGAAGCTGGTCATGCCCGGAGCGAAGCGGAGAAGGCGGCAGCGGCGATGGAGGTGATCGCCGCACCGCCGGTCGTGGTGGATCAGATCCAGATCGCACAAGCGAACAAAGCAGCCGGCGGAACAGAACCCGGGCAGTCGGCTGATGGCAGGACGGCGTCCAATGCCGAGACCGCGCGCGGAACCCACGGCCAGCTCAACCTCGATGCGAAACTGACTGGCATGGGGATGTCACTCATCGATAACCGCACAGCTGCGCAGGGTGCCGAACAGACACGATCGAACCCCGACATGCACAGTCATGAAGGTCCGTCGAACCGTTCCGATGGCGACCGGCATGAGGACCAGTCGACGCGCGAACTGCGCGACGGGTTCGCGACCGATCGCACCGAGGACCATCATCATCGTCATCACGGGCATGACCGCTCGCCCGAGATCGACGATGACATGGACCCGGAAATGTAACCGATGCTCTCGGTCGCTTCCGTCAAATCGGCCTCGGGCGCGGCGAACTATTTCGCCAAGGACGACTATTACACTGCCGAGCATGCCTCCGAGGCGACCGCGTGGGGCGGGGAGGGGGCGGCAGCGCTCGGTCTGTCGGGCGAGGTCACCAAGGAGGACTTCGAGAAGATCCTCAACGGCGAAATGCCCGACGGGGAAAAGGTCGGGCAGGTCCAGAACCGCCAGTCCGGTGTAGACCTGACTTTCTCGATGCCCAAGTCGGCCAGCGTCATGGCCTATGTCGCCGGCGACGCCCGCGTTCTCGCCGCGCATATGAACGCCGTTCGTGCGACCATGGGATGGGTCGAGAAGACCTTTGCCGAAGGGCGGACCTACGAGCATTCCAGGCATGGCGACGCTGTGCGAACCGGCAATCTCGTCTATGCCATGTTCCAGCACGACACGAGCCGTGCGCTCGATCCGCAGGGACATATCCACGTCCTCGTCGCGAACATGACGAAGATGGCAAACGGGGCCTGGCAGGCGCTGCACAATGGCCAGCTGTGGAAGAACAACACCACCATCGGCGCGGCCTATCATGCCCAGTTCCGCGCCGAGCTGGCAAAGATTGGCTATGAAACCAGCATCACCGGCAAGCACGGCCAGTTCGAGATCAATGGCGTGCCCAAAGCCGTCATCGAAGCCTTTAGTCAGCGCCGCACCGAGATAGCGGCCAAGGCGGCTGAACTGGGGATCACCAATCCCAAGGCAATCGACCGGATCACGACCAATACCCGCGACGCAAAATTGAATGTCGAGGACCGCGATGCCTTGCGCGCGGAATGGCGTGATCGGGCAACCGCGCTCGGGTTCGACGGAAAGGCGCTGGTCGATGCCGCCCGGGATCGTGCCGGTCTTGACAGGCCGGATACCCGGCTCGGCACGATGGAACGGGTCGGTGCGGTGATCGAGACTATTCGCGAGACACTCGGAGAGATGTTCCGCCCCGGCGATCCGCTCGTATCCAGAGGTATCGAGCGGCTACGTCTTTCGCCCGTCGAGATTCGCGCTCAGCATGCTGTTGCATCCGCGATCCGTATCCACGCCCAGCGTGAAGCGGCGTTCGAAGTATCCGCCGTCGCCCGAACTGCGCTCGATCTCGGTCTCAAGGGCGTCACCGCCAGTCATATCGATGCCCGCGTCTCCGAACTGATCCGTAATGAGCAGCTGATCCCCGGCAAGTCGGACCGGATCGATGATTTCGTGACCCATGTCACGACGCCCGAGGCGCTGGCGACCGAGCGCGGTATCCTTGCCGAGATCGAGCGCGGGAAAGGCGAGGGGCGCGTGATCGTCCCTGCCGATGTGGTGATCGACCGCATCAATGCCGCCTCGGGCGACAAACAGCTTAACGAGGGGCAGATGGCCGCCGCCACCATGGCGCTCATCTCGCGCGATCGGATCGTTGCCGTGCAGGGCGTGTCGGGCGCGGGCAAGTCGACGATGCTTGCGAGCGTCGCGCGCAATGTCGAGCAGGAAGGCGGCAAGGTCGTCGGCCTGGCGCTCATGAAAGCCACCGCCGACCGGCTCGGCGCCGAAACCGGCATCGAGAGTCGCACCGTCTCCTCCTTCGTCCACAGCTATGCGCGCCATGCGCTCGCAGGGAAGGGCGCAGGCTATGACGGCGCGCGTGACGCGCTCGCCGGCACGACGATCATCCTCGACGAAGCCTCGATGGTCGGCTCCGAACAGATGAAGCACCTCGTCGGCATCGCCAATGCGCTCGGCGTCGATCGCTTCCTGATGATCGGCGACCGCCAGCAGATTACCGCGGTCGATGCCGGCAAGGCCTTCGCGATCGCACAGGCCGGCGGGATCACGCTGGCGCGGATGGACGAAAACCTGCGCCAGCGCACCGACCAGCTGCGCACGGTCGCTGCGCTCACCAACCTCGGTCAGGTGCGCGAGGCGATGGCGGTGCTCGGCGACAAGGTCACGGCCAACCCCGAGCATGTGAAGGCGGCCGCAGAGCATTGGCTGGGCCTTACGCCCGAACAGCGCGAGACGACGGCCATGTTCTCGTCGGGCCGGGTCGCGCGCGCCGAACTCAATGTGCGCATCCAAGACGGGCTTGCCGCCGAAGGGGCGATCAAGGGCGAGGGCGTCGCGATCGGCGTCCTCGACAAGATCAACATTACCCGCGAGGAACTGCGCTACGCTCACAGCTACAAGCCCGGCCAGGTGCTGGACATCCCGAAAGCCGTCAGGGACCTCGGCCTTGGACCGGGCACCTACGATGTCATCGGCGTCGACCACAAGGGACGCGTCCAGGTGCGGATCGGCTCGCGTGTGCGCAGCTTCGACCCGCAGCGCATATCGCCCCTCGACAAAAGCGATGCGATGCAGCTCGCGCAACGCGAGCAGATCCGGCTGCACGAAGGCGACAAGATCCGCTGGACGAAAAACGATCGCGATCGTGGCCTCAACAACAACGATATCGCCCGCGTCATCTCGGCCGACAAGGCGGGCATCCGCGTCGAGGCGAGCGACGGCACGATCCACGATCTCAAGGCAGGCGATCCGATGATGGAGCGGATCAGCCTTGCCTATGCGCTCAACATGCACGCGGCGCAGGGCATCACGACCGACACCGCGATCGCGGTGATGAGCCACAAGGAATCCAACCTTTCCAACCAGCGCCTGTTCAACGTGACCGTGACCCGCGTCCGCGACGATATCCAGCTGTTCACCGACGATCGCGAAAAGCTGACACAGGCCATCGAGCGCAACGAAGGCAACAAGACATCGGCGCTCGAGACCGTGGGCGAACTTTCGGTCGATCCGGCGCGGGGCGTCGCCGGCGCGCAACCCGCAGCAACGTCGAACGAGCCGTTCAACCCCTCGCTTCCGCCGGACCTCGATCGCGCTCCGGAAAAGCTTGGGAGCAATGCCGAAGTAGCCAACAAGGACAACTCTCTCGGTAAAATCGATATCCGCACCGACCCCTCACTCGACCTTACCAAACATAGGGTAATCGTAGAGCCCAAAGCGCCGGAACTTCCCTTCCCTGAAAAAGACATCGGACTGGAACTGTGATGGCGCTCATGCTCATTTCTGTCCTTGCCCTTGTCGCCCTCGGAATGTGGTGGATCGGTCTGTCTGCCCGCTATCAGGCCCCGCAGCCGCCCGTATATGTGTCCAAAGCCGCTCCCGCACCTCGGATACAGCGACGCGCTTCCAAGGCACCCCGCGCGCGTTCAGCAGGGCAGGTCGGCAACCATCCTTCGGTAAAGTCGGTCTCTTCGCGGGCCATCACGATCGAGATGCCTCTCCCTCGACGGGAACCCGGCCCCTTCGAGACCGACCTCGACCTGCCTCGATGCCACCATCTTCCGCTCGCGTTCGACACCGGCCTGTCGTCGCTCAATCCCTACACCGGCCTCGACGACGATCCCTTCGGCGATCCCGAAATCGAGCGCCTTCTCGAACGCTATCTGCCGCAGCAGCGCAGCCGGTTTCACGACGCCGCCCCCCACCGAAAGGAGTCAAGACCATGACCGCCGCCCCGCTATCCTTCGAACAGGTCATCGCCAGCAAACACTGGCATCCCTGCAACCTCGACACCAACACCATGACCCAGTGCATCCAGCAGGCGAAGCATGAGGACGCTCTCGACTGGGGCGGCGAAACCCTGGCGATGGCCGCGATCTTCGGCCTTACCTACGCCGTCCTCATGCCGCTCGGCCGCTTCCTTCGCTCAAGAGCGATGCAAGAGAGGGGAGGCGGGGTCCATGCGCGCTGATTACCCGCTCTCCTTCCAGAGAGAATGCGAACCCGCGCGCCCGCTGTTGACGATCGCGACCGTCCAGACCGCTTCGGCCGACCGGCTTCGCACGGTCCGAAACGGCACGGGCGACCGCCTCGCCATCCTGGGCGATGGCGACGCGTTCACCGCGCTTGCCGACCAGACCCGCGATGTCCTGATCGATCCGGCGCTCGGCAACTGGGACTTTTTTGCCGATCATCCGAGCGACTATGCCAGATCCTCCGCGATCGAAGCGTTCCTGCCGGTCGAAAACGTGCGCGGCACAGCCTTCACCTATGCCGCGCGCTACGTCCTGCTGCGCGCAATCACCCATATCGGCAATGAGCCGGCAGAGACGCTCTCAGGGGTCCGCCGCCTAATCCATGCGCTGCCCGCCAGCGCGATCGCCGAGGTCGCAGGTCACGATCCGTCGTGTCCGCAGGCACTGCGCTGGGGGGAGACCGTGCGCGCAACCGTGATGACCGGCATTGCCGGCATCGCAGACCGCACGCCAGGCATCGCTCCCGTGTCGATCGCCCGGTGGCTGGCCGGGCCTTCGACCGTCATTCTCTTCGTGCGTCGCGATCCCGGGCGTCCCGCTTACGAAATCAGCGCGATCGAGGTGGCGCTACGCGACCATGCAATGCTGTCGGGATTTTCGACGCATCGCAGCGACGACGAAGCGCGGTCAACTGACTGCCGCCCCGATCATGCGCGGAACCCCGCACATCGTCACGCCCCGACCGGCTCCGCGCGCCGGCGAGGCGATCAGTCAGGAGCATCGACATGAGCAACTGGGAATTTGAGGAAATGGGCGAGTTCGGCTCGGACGCCGACGCCGACCGCTGGGCGAAGCGCAACAACCTCGCCCCGCAGGATGTCCGCATCCGCCGCAAGGGGGATGGGGTGGAGCTCGAGGTCCGGCGCTCGGCCCTCGGCGATGGCGATACCCGCCACGATGACCGTCGCGACGGCCGACGCAACGGCTTCTTCTGACAATCGGCCAGAACTGGAGAACAGCATCATGAAACTGAAAATTATCGCCGCGCTGAGCCTTGCCGCTCTCTCGGCCGCCATGCCCGCAGCGGCGAGCGCGCAATCGGCAACGCCCATCCTCGTCGCCATGTCGGCCTATGTCGGAGAGCGGGCTGGAGACGACGCTGCGACGCAGATTGCGGCGAAGAAGGCACATTATGCCAGGCATCGCCATCATAAGGGCAAGTGCAAGGATTGCGCCGACTGCCCCGATTGCAAGGATTGCGACGAAGCGGCCAGGAAAGTCGTGACGCAGGAAGAGCGCGCGGGGATCTGCGATCCCTTGGCCCACGCCAAAAAGGATAAGGCCGGTGCTTGAGCGCGTCTGCCTGTTCGCCGTGACGGCCGCGCTTGCGGCCGTCACACCTTCCATCGCCTTCGCGCAAAAGCTTGGCCAGGGCGGGACGGGCGTCGACGAGACGACGCAACTGCCCCAATGCCCGGTGCCGCTCGGCGTCGCAGCGCTCGTAGAAACGAAAGCTGCGGACCCCGCCGACGCCCTTTCCCCGCAATTGCAGGCACTGATGCGTATGGCGGAAATGCAGAATGGCGGATCGACCGCCCGCGTCGATGCCCTTCCTCTGGTCAAGCTCATGATCGCACGTTCGAACTGCTTCCGCGTAGCCGATCGCGGGGAGGCTTTCAGCGCGCTCGAGCGGGAGCGGGCGATCGCCGGCGCGACCGCTGCCACCCGGCCCGTTACCAAAGCTGATTATCTGATCGAGGTGAAGGTGGTCTATTCCGATGCCAAGTCCCGCGAGTCCGGTGGCGGCATCGGGGGTGTCTTCGGCGGTGCGGTCGGCCTAAAATCCAAGACGCTCGAAAGCCAGGTCCTCATGACCCTGGTCGACGTCAACACCGGCATCCAGGAGGCGGTCGCCAGTGGCTCGGCGCGCAAGAAAGACGTCGGTGTGATCGGTGGGGGTGTCCTGCTCGGGCTTGGTGTAGGCGCTCTGGGCGGCAGCTATGCCTCGACCGACATCGGCAAGATCACCACGCTTGCGACCCTCGATGCCTTCAGAAAGCTCATCGGGGACGCACGGCCGCGCCTTGAGCCAAGGCTCGTGCCTGCGACGCCGCCTGCTGCCGCACCGTCCACGCCGACGACGCAGCCGCTTCCCTCCAGACCGCAATGACCGGGAAATGCGATGATCGCTAAGAAATCGATCCAGACGGTTCAGACGTCATGAACATGATGGCCGGCTTCGGGCTTACACCCTGTCCCTACTGCCATCGTGCGATGATGCCGTGGGAGCCCGGTCACCGCATCCACCGTTGCGAGACATGCCGGCGACCGCTGGTGCTTTTCCGGCTGCTTTTCCAGAGCCGGACGTGGAGGATCGCGCCGCTTGCGGCCGTAATTCACGCCGGTGCCGCACTCGCACTCATACTGGGGGTGGGCACGGCCATCCTGCTCGATGCACCGCCGGCATGGCTGGTGTTCGCGGTCGCGCTGCCGATCGCCGCCCTCGGGGCGATCGACATAGCCGATGGCTGGCTTGCCTGTCGCACGGGCATCGGACGGCTGTTCCTGAAAATCAGGCGCGGACGTGCTGCACGAACAATCGGCATGCTACGCATTGTCTTCGGTCTCGCTGGATGCGCGGTTGCCGTGATCGGCATCATGCTGTTCGGTGAAATACACGGCGCGCCATTAGGCTCGGCTCCGCCTCCCGACGTTCAAACCACAAGACCATGAACCCTGAGCGGCCTCCCGCGCCCACGTCGCCGTCCCCGGATGCCTCAGCAGTTCCGGTTCGGATCACTGGCCTTTTTTCGTCGATGTTAGCGCTGATCCCGTCGCTGGCGATCGTCTGTGGCGCGTTCCTCTACTTTGCGGGCTACAGTTACATCGACACCTACCTGCGATCGTTCGGGCTCACGTTCGGAGCGACGACAATGTCGACGGGTGAGGTCATGGGCCAGGGTTACACCGTCGTACTGTATCTCACTATCACACACTTTTTCGACTGGCTGTGGCGGGTGATGGTGTCGTCGCTCCTCATTTGGTCAGTTATCGCTGTTGCCCTTGGGGCACTCGTCTACGGCAAACGGAAAGGTTCGAACTCATCAGAGCTCATTCTGGAAATCCTGCACGCCGTCGCCAACCGCGTCGTCAATCTTCCTAATTACATTATCGCTGGGGGCATAGTCGTTGTCGTAGCCGTCAGCTCAGGACCGGCCGGGGTCGAAGCCGCCAAGTTCGAGCGCGAAGCGACGATTGCGAAGGTTCAGAAGGGCTGCTGCGCCTTCTATCAATCCGGCAATATTCGGGTTCGTGGCTATCCCATTGCAGAGACTTCCGACCGGATCGCGATTTATACCAATCACGGCGTACACGTTTTGCCAGCTGAGGGACTGCACATTCTGGAGAAGCCCCCGTCCAAAACCCTCCCCGGGCAGCAAGTTCGCTGATGATACTGTTTTGCCTCATCCTGGGTGACAGCACCGCGATCGGCACCGCATCCGCGCTGGCGGCCCAGGGTATCCGCTGCGAGGTCCATGCCCGCGTCGGTGCGCCGTCGGCCGAGATAGCCCGCATGCCCCGGTCGCGATCGCCAGCACCGCTCGCTCTGATTGCGCTCGGATCGAACGACCCTGAAAACCCAGCGCTCGCCCGCAATCTCACGACACTGCGCAGCCGCACGACGGCGTTTCGCGTGACATGGCTGGCGCCCTACCATGCACGCGCTTCCCGCATCGTTGCAGCAGTTGCCCGCAGCTTTGGCGATACCGTCATCCAGTTGAGCGCGGTGCCGACCGCCGATGGCGTCCATCCCGCCAGCTATCGTCCGATCGCGGCCGCGCTGGATTGGAAAAGTCTGTCTGAAAATTGGCACCATGTTGCCATTGGTTCCGCGCGACCGCCTGCGCCAGGGACAACGAGACCGACCCCGGTGCCAGATAGACGAGCCACGGTCCTCGTCATGGAATGACTGCCCGGCGGGCATGAGCATTCGCGCAGATCGTCGCAGCCGCGCAGCGCCGTAATGATCGGTTTACTTGTAAAAAGCATATTCAAAGGGTGGAGAGGTCGTTGCGACCGCTCAGCCTTTTTGAAGAAAGGGGATATGTCTTATGTTTCGACTGAATCACGATATGGCACGCCGCTTTCTGTACGTCGAATTGCGGGGTTTCTGGACGCGGGAAGTCCTAGCTCGGTTCCACGATGAGGCCCGGCTTGTATTGCAGCGTGCAATAGCCAACGGAGCAACGCCCGGCGAAGGCCATATCCTGGTCAATGCGAACGGATTTCCGGTTCAGGATCGAACGATCGCCGAGGAGATCGCGCAGTTCATTCCGCTCTATGGCAAGCTGGCCAGACGCATCGCGGTGGTCGGATCGGATTCTTCCCTTCAGCGCCTTCAGGCAAAGAGACTGATCGGTGAGAATGGCAAGTTGTTCGACAACGACGAAGCCGCGAAGACCTGGCTGTTCTCCGCCGATCGAACAGGCACTGCACATGCGGGAACGGGGCGCGCTGACATTATCACCGCGCGATCGGCACCTGATCGATCCGCGTCGTCCATGACGGGCTTTTGAACGCTCGCTTCGTATCGTAGGACTTGGTTCCGAACCCCTCGGATGCAAGGCGCATGGTATTGCGGCCGAAGCGACCGTTGAGCCCGTCGATCGCGGACAGAAGGGCAGGGGATCGCGGG
The DNA here is from genome assembly GCF_041321155.1 of Sphingomonas sp. IW22. Classification (GTDB taxonomy): domain Bacteria; phylum Pseudomonadota; class Alphaproteobacteria; order Sphingomonadales; family Sphingomonadaceae; genus Sphingomonas. The sequence goes on from NZ_JBGGWB010000007.1 coordinate 68,473, forward strand.
TCGGGCTTTGCAAACAAGTCGGCCTGATGCGCCGCCATCCTTTCCAATCCCTCCAGCATCACCCCGCACTTGGTATAGACCCGGCCCGTCTCGAACATCGCTTCGGCCATGCGCGCGGCCATGCCGGCGATGACGCGGGGATCGTTGGTTGCCGGCGACAATCGACCGACGCGCGATGCCGATGGCGCGTTCGGTTTGAACCTGCTGCCATGCGCAAACGCGATCAGCCTCGTCGCAGCCAGACCCTGATTGCGGATTTTCTCGGCCGCGCGAACGGCGCGCCGAACCATCGCTTCGCGCAGCGCGTCCACGTCGCTCACCGGCTCCCCGAAACACCGCGTCACAGCGGTTGCCTTGGATGCCGGCGGCTCAGGCTCGAAATCGGTGCATTCCACCCCGTTCAACTCACGCACGAGGCGCTCGAGCACGACGGTCCCCACATCGCGCGCGACCTCGGGCGGAAGCGCTGCAAGATCGGCCGTGGTGCGCACGCCCAGCGGTCGCAGGCGTTGTGTCATCGCGCGCGCGATGCCCCAGACTTCCTCGACCGGCCATTGTGCGAACATGCGCTGGCGCAGTTCGACATCGTGCAGGTCGACCACCCCGCGCCAGACCTTCTCTGACGCCTTCGCCAGCGCATTGGCGACCTTGCTCAGGGTCCGCGTCGGTCCAAGGCCAATCCGGATCGGCAAGCCTGTCGCCCGCTTCACGTCCGCGATGATGCGATGCGCGCTCTCGACGTCGCCCAGTCCGTTCGCCAGGACCGGCAGGCGGAAGAAGGATTCGTCTATGCTGTAGATCTCGATGGTGTCGCTGTGATCGGCGAGCACCTGGTTGAACCTCCGGTTCATGTCCGCGTAAAGCTCGTATGAACTCGATCGGCACTGGACACCGTGCTCGCGCACGATGTCCCGGATCTTGAAAAGCGGCGCGCCCATCTTGATGTGCAGCGCCTTGGCTTCCTCCGAGCGGGCGATCGCACACCCGTCGCCGTTCGACAGCACGATGAGAGGCTTGCCCCGGAGCGAGGGATCGAAGACCCGCTCCGACGAGCAATAGAAATTCTGGACGTCCGCTATCCCCCACATCGCCTGTCTAGCCTTGCAGGTTGCGGACAGTGGCGCGCACGACGCCCCAGATCTCGACGGCTTCATCCGCGACGACTGGCTCGTATCTCATGCGAGCGTTGCGTGCCTCCAGCGTCGGCTTTCCTTCGCGCCATACCAGTTGCCTGATGACGAACCCGCCATCGACCACGGCGATGACGATCCGTCCGTTGGACGGGGTCACGTCCCGGTCGACGACGACGACATCGTCGTCATGGATGCCCGCGTCGAGCATGGAATGTCCGCTGACCCGGAACACGAAACTGGCGGCGCGATCGAGGCGCAGCAACTCGACCAGATTGACCGCCGTTTCCTCCCAATCCTGCGCGGGTGAAGGGAAGCCGGCCCCTGCTGCGCTGACGATCTTGAGGCACAGGTCAGTGGGTATGTGGGCGATCGGAACGGGACGGGAGAGGGGAATCACGCAGGTCGACATGCGCGCATGATAATCCGCAAAGGAACATCAGGGGAACGCATTTTTCCCCTTTTGTTCTTTTGCGCGATGACTCATAGAGTCATCGATGCCGATCCGCCCCGAAAACCGCTGGCTTTACCCGATCGACTGGCCGCAAATCTCGGATCATATCCGTTTCGGGCGGGCAGGGGGACGCTGCGAACAGTGCGGCCGACCGCACAAGCGGCGTGTCGCGCATCTGGGTGACGGCCGCTGGTGGGACGTCGAAGCACGCGCCTGGCGCTCCGGGCGCGGCAGGAAGGTCAAGGTTGCCACCGGCTTCTCGCTCGACCTGGTGCGAACGACCTATGTCGTTCTCGCCTGCGCGCACCTCGATCATGACCCTGGCAACTGCCGCCCCGCCAATCTCGCCGCGCTCTGCCAGCGGTGCCACATCCTCCACGACGCCGAGGAACACCGCTGGCAGCGATGGTGGAATGCCTTTCGCTTCCGAGCGCTGCGCGACCTCTATGACGATCCGGTTGCCGCCCGCCACAAACTCCAGCTAAAACAGCAACACAAGATCATTTCGATATCGATACGATAATATATCTTATGTTAAATCAATGACTTAGTTGCGGATATTAGCTCTGCCGGGTTGAGCCAGCTTGCGCAGACCAAACGCGACAAAAGCGAGAAATACGCCGCGGAAAATGAAGCTGATCCCGACGATCGTCGCGAGCATGACGAGGTTGGTCGCGGGACCAGCGAACAGCAGATATCCGCCCAGAAGAATATCGAGGACGCCCAGCGCAAGACGCCATCCGCGATCGTAAGCGCCCCGGATGGCGCTCGCGACCTGAAATATGCCCGAAACAAGCAGCCAGAAACCTAACGCCCAGACCAGGGAGATCGCGCCGGCAAAGGGATTGAACAGGATAATTCCGCCCGTCACGACACCCAGGACGCCCAGCAGCACTTCGGTCCAGCGTCCCCGATCGGACAACGACGAAACACCGGAGACAATCGCGAGGACACCGTAACCGATCAGAAACACGCCCAGGAGAACGCCCGTCGTCAACCCGGTGGCGATCGGATTGGCAAGCGCGACAAATCCGATCAAAATCACGAGAATGGCATAAGCCAGAATCCAGCCCCAGGCCGACCCTGAACGCGCTTCCGACCTTTGATCCCATGCAGTGTTGCTTGCCATGATGCGTCTCCCTTTTTCCGCACAATTCCCAAATCGGCGAAGAGTTTCTCCCCGTAACGGGCCTGGAGGCGCGAGGTCGAAGCGACTTCCGAGCAGCCGCGCTCAGTAATCGAGGTTGCGCTTCTCCATCTGCGTTGCCGCCAGATCGGCAACAAGCCCCGCGCCGCCAGTCATCTCGTAGATGCGCACGACGTCTTCGTCGGAAAGGTTGGCGACCATTGTGCGCACGGCATTCGCGTTGTCCGCGTCGAGCGTTGCGGCAGCGCCAGCGTCGTCCGCAGACCCGGCAATGCTTTCGTCACTTCCATGCCGGGGCTGCGTCATCGCTCAACCGCCGTTCAAACGATCGCGGACCTGCTTGGCAGGCGCGAAACTAATCTTGCGCGATGCAGCGATCGTGATCGCCTCGCCGGTCGCGGGATTGCGGCCCTGACGCTCGGGCGAATCCTTCACTTTGAACTTGCCGAACCCGTTGATGCTGACTTCATCGCCCTTAGCGACAGCATCGGTAATATCCGCGAAGACAGCCTCGACAATTTTCTTGGCGTCAGCCTTTGAAAGATCGTGAACGCTGGAGAGTTGCTCGGCAAGATCCGAGGTCGAAACGGGCATGATGTAATCCTGTGCCTATGGTTGAAGTATCGGGTTGGGCCTGGTTTATGCCTCACCATTGTCCGGCGTCGCAACCTGTTCGAGCATTTTCCCGTCATAGGGTCGAACAAGGGCGAGCGCGTCGTCGGCCGAGCCATCGAGCCACTGGCTCAGGTCGGCGCGGTGAAGGATGACCGGCATTGCCTTGGGATGCCAGGGGGCGACAATCGCATTGGGCGCTGTGGTGCAAAAGGCATAGGCCTCGCCCCGCTCGGTCGGCCGCCAGATCCCGGCGAAGAACGCGATCGGATGATCGGGCAACGAAAACCACATCTGCCGCGGTTTGCCATCGTCCCCCTTCCCGCCTTCGGGATGCGGTTCGGCAAAATGCGTGAACGGGACCAGACAGCGACGCTCGGGATTGGAGATCGATGGCTTCCACATCGAGGACGCGAGGTTGCGCGCGTTGGTCACATATTTGTCGAGTTTGATCGCCGGATCGCGCTTGCTCGCAACCTTGGTCGGGAAGCCCCATTCCATCGCGACCGGCTCGAGCGGCCGATTGCCTGCCGGCGATCGCCGGATGACAAGCCCGTGCCTGGGCGTCTTCTTGCCGGTGGGAAAGATTTCGAGAGGGATCGAGATGACCGGGTTTTCCTCGAACGCCTCATATCCGCATGCCTGCATCACGGCCGTCTGCCGAGCGCTCAGTCGATAGCGATTGCAGATCGTTCCTCTCCTTCAGCCCATCGACGTTACCAGAACTCGCGACCGCCCCGATATTCCCGCCACGCATTATCCCATTTCGTGCCGACCTCACCCGCGACGGGCCTGGCCCCCACATCATAGCCTGCCATCACGTCATCGATGTGCGGCGCTGGCGCGGGACGATTGAACGGTGCGATCTTTAGCGCCTTGAGATACCAGACATAGGCGCGCTCATGATCCGAAACCGGCTCCGCCTTCCCCCAGGCCACCTCCTGAAACTGACGCTGGGCCGCACTCTTGGGCCGGCGCTCCCGCAGGCGAAGGGCGTCGTAGAATTTCAGATGCCTGTCGAGCAGTCGCTCGTACATCGCGATCGTGCGGGCATCTTCAGGACCAGCTTCACCCTGCATGCGCCTTCTCCTGCCACGGAGAACAAATGCGGAAAGTCGCTCGCCAATCCCACCGCGAAGTGATACGCTTTGCAAGCGTTATTCGACCATCGGGTCGGACGGGCGGGAAAGGAGCAGCCATGTTGAACCATGATACTGGCCAGATGGACTGGGATCGGCATCCTATCGGTGGCGCACCATTCCCCAGTTCGTCCTATTCGATCAATCCCGAAAATATGTATGATATGGCTACGCCGCGCGGGCGTGAGCTGATGGATGAAGTTTATCCATCTTCTCGTAGAGATGGTGCGCCTAGCGAGCCGCATACTTCCAAGATGTTTTTCTATTTCATCTTGTTTGTTATGTTCTTGGGATTTTTTGTCATCCCCGGCCATTCCTGAGCTGGAAACGCCGAGGATCGACCGGCGCTCCGTCCTTCCACAATTCATAGTGGAGATGGGGGCCGGTCGATTTCCCTGAACTTCCCACACGCCCCAATATCTCACCCTGTTCGATCGTGCTTCCGACAGGAAAGCGCGAGCGATCCTGCATGTGGAAATATTTGCTTTGCGAGCCATCGCCATGTTCGAGCACGATGTAATTGCCAGCGCCGTTCGCCTGAAAGTCGTTCTTAACCACGCGTCCTGACGCCGGAGCAGGAATCGGGGTTCCGGCGCGTTGCGCGATATCGACGCCCCGGTGATGGTGTCCGGGCTGTCCGGTTACCGGGTCCACCCTCCCCCCCATGTTCGACGTCAATCGCCCGGAGATCGGCAGTGTAGCCCGCTCGCCGCGCGGCAATTCATAAACGTGGCTGGTGCCTTGACCGATGCCAAGCCTATCGCGGGCCGTATCGCGAATACTCTCGACACCGGGTAATGTCGTGGTGATCCACGCATCGTTGCGTTCCTGAACATGCTTCCCGATCTGTGCGGCCGTTCCCTTCGCTTCATCGACGCCGTTGCCGATCTCGAAAGCGCCATGGGTGATCCGGACCGACGCATTGGGAATGGCATCGGCCACCTCCCCGGCAAGACCGGTATCGCGCGAACTCTCCCTGATCGACACTTCGGGACCTTGCGCTCGAATGCCAGCGGCGCGGCGTTCCCCCCACTGCTGGACCCCGCCCGCCGTGGTGGAGGCGGGACCGTGCAGCGAGTTGTCGAGCTGCCCTGGAATAGTCACGCCCAGTTCTTCACGGACCGAAGCCACCTTGCGCTCCATAAACTCGCCAAGAAGAATATCGCGGACCTGCTCCTGCTCACGCGTGCGCGGCATGACCATGCCCGGCGTCCAATTGAATTGCGACAGGGTCGGATCGTTCAGCAAACGCTCCTGCGCATACACGACAAATTCCTGGCTCTCATTACGGTTGAGCGACCAGCCTCGTTGCTCAGATTCGCGCACGTCTTGGCTGACACGCTGGAAGGTTTCTTCGGCTCGGGTCGCCTCGAGCGACGCCGAGCGCGATTCCCCAACGCTGACGCCAAGCTTCTGCGAAAGGGAGCGCACCTCGCTATCGCCACTCGTGCTGGTTTCTCGCATGAACTCATCCCGCGCTGCACGGGCCTGTGTCGAATTGGTCTCTTTGGTGAGGTAATCTTTCAACTCTGAATAAGCTTGGTCACCTGAGATTGTACGCCCCGTATTCTCCGACGCAATGGATGCTAAACGAACTCCAAGTCCACCTTTGACGCCAACATCAGCAAACTTATTCTTCCATACGCTTGCAAGCGCCTCGATACCTGCATTTGCGTCGCCAGTCATTTGTGTTGCTCGGGCAACCTGCTGACTGTCTGATTCGGTTAACCCGAACTTGCTTGTCAGGCCGCTCGAAAGGCTACGCGACACATCCGTCATCCTCGCAACGCTGTTGTTGAACCCAGACCCCGTTTCAGTAGAGCTGCCCCGGCGATGTTCGGCTGCCGAGAGCAGATCGGTGGCGGTGGTGGCGGTCGCGTTCCAGGACTGCGACGCGGAGTTGCGCAGTGACTGCGTGTGCGACTGCCCTTCCGACAGGGCGCGGCTCATCTGGCTGTCGAAGCCGGAAGTCCGCGTCGGCGTGAAGGAGAGGTTCGAGATGCCCTGCCGGGTGTCGAACGCGTTGCTGCCGTCGGCAAAACCGTAGGTGATCCCGCCATCGGCATTGGTGTACGACCCGACCGCGAACCCGTCATTATATTTGGGCTGGGTGTCCCACTTGTTCGACTGGGTCATGCCCGAGGTCAGGTTCTGGAACGAGGTATTCCCGTAGGAATAATTGCCCGTCGTGCGCTCGGTCGCCGCCTGTTCGGCCGCGCTCTGCGCCGGCTGCAACATCGAGGTCGCATGTCCCGCGATCGCCATCGCGCCGCGCGCCATGCCTCCGGCGATGAACGGCACGCTCATCATGAGGAAACCGGCAAGCGTCGATATGCTCTCGTTGACGTTCGCCATGCCGTCGCTGACCAGCAGCGTCGGCCCTGTCGGCGAGACGCCATGATAGAGCGCCGCCGCACGGCTCATCACGAACATGTGCAGGATGACGTAGAGCGGCCCCCAGGAGGCAAGGTAGAAGAATCCCGTTCCATAGCCCTTGAGGGTCTGGATGCCCGTTCGCGGGAACAGGAACAGCGGGAAGAGGACCGGGAACATCGCGTAGAAGACGACGGTCAGCACGATCCCGAGCAACGGCACCCAGGTCATCGCCTGCGTCGCGATCGAGGTATAGGTGTTCTTCGCCTGCGCATCGGCACGCTGGGCGGCATAGGCATCCCATCCTGCGTCCGAGAAACTTTCGCGCGCGGCCAGGAACGCGTCGATCATCGAGACCTGTCGCAGATAGGTATAGGCGTCGCTCGGCGTGCCGTGCATCTGCGCGGCAACGATGGGAAGGTCATCGCGGATCTTCTGCGCCGCCACCGCATCGGAGAGACCGGGATAGGCGCTCCTGGCAAAGGGGATCAGATCCTTGTCGAACGCTGCCTGCCACTGCCCGTCCAGTCGCGAATAGGCCTCGTTGCAGGGAATGATCGTATTTTCGGTGGTGCCCGGTCCCGTCGAGGCGATCCAGCGCTGGCTGCGCGCTGGGCTGCCCGGTCCGATCGCCTCCCAGACATTGGTCGACCGGGTGAGATCGTCCATCGACTTGAAGCCCAGCAGCACGTCATAGAAGGTGCATTGCTTGAGATGCTCGTCGAGGTTCGCCCGGAACACGCTGTCGGTGATCTGGAAGGTCCGCGCCTTGTCCATCAGTCGCGCACCGTAGATCATGCCGTTGGTCGAGAGCGAAAGCGCGTTCGGCATGACGAACACCGTCTCGGCCGTGCGCGTCATCCAGTCACCGACCTGGCTCGTGAAAGATGCCATCACGCCAAGGCCCAGCGGGACATTGTCGACCACCGCCGGCGCCAGTGTCGGATTGATGCGGTCGGTGACCTTCACGGTCACGGTCGGCACCATCAGCATCATGTAGATGAGCGTCGACTGGAGGAACCAGTTGAACCAGGCCCGCCAGTCAAGCGAGAAGGCCACGATGAACAGCGAGTAGATGAACCCCATCACCATCACGACCTGGAGGAGCGAGCGATAGCCCCCTCCCCCCGTCCACGCCGCGACCGCGTTGAAGACGTTGACGATATATTCGCCGCCGCCGATCGTGAAGACTTCGAGCGCGCCCATCGTGCCGTTCCCTCCCTTTAGCGGACGCCCTGCGCCGACAGACCACGCCCGAAGCGGAGCGAGGCGGACAGCTGCGGGCTCATTGCGTTCTTGAGGGTCGATTCCATAAATTGGGTATATTGAATTACCCGGTAAGTGTTGGAGATCTGGCCCGCCATCTTCTCGTTGCGCCGCGACAGCTCGGTCTTGACCGTGTCGACCTGCGCGCGCCACGCCTTGAACTCATCGGTGGAGACGAACTTCGCGCCCGCCTGCGCCTGCGAGATCGTGTCGAGCATGCGGTCGAGCATCGACATCAGCATGTCGATCGAAACCATCTCGGCGAGCGTGGCGCGATCACCGCCCGACAGGCCCATATGCGCCGCCTCGTTGACGACGAGGATCTTGTAGAGCGGGATCGAGGTGATCCCGAGCAGCGCAATCTCGTCGCCCGACAGGGGCGCGTTCGAGCGGATCTTCGACGACATGCTGTCCATCGCCTTGAGGACGCGGGTTCGCAGCGCCTCGTTGGTCGAGATCGTCAATTTGGTCGGCGTGGGCTTGAGGCACCCCTTGTCGTCGGTGGTGTCGCACCGCCACACATCGGTCGGCGCCGTAGCGGTGCCGTCGAGCAGCGCCTGATAGGTGTCCCAGCTCGCCGGCGCGATGAACCGGAACGTCCCCATGCTGTCCTTGGTATTGGCCGCATCGTAGATGATGGTCCCGACCATCGTCATGAGGAATTCGGCATATTCTCGCGATGGCTTAGTCGCGCTTTTGGCGTTGAGCGCATACCAGGTATAATTCTTCGACTGCACCAGTTCGCCGTCGTCGCCCGCCTTGGCGAGGGTCGATTCACGCTCGCCCTTGTTGGTGCAGCCATGCCGCGCCGCGGCCGCATCGGAAAAGAAGCCCTTCGCGCCACCGACCTGCTGGCAGATGGTGGACGAAGCCCCGTCCATCGCCGGCCAGATCGAGCCGATCGCCTGCTGCGCCGCTTCGCAACTCGACATGTTGAACGCGTTAAGCTGCTGCACGCGCTGGCTCATGTCCTTCATGACCCCGCCGATCTGCGCGGAGATGGAATCGATCGCGAGCTGGAAGGCAAAGCCGATCGCGTTGTTCGCGGTCGCCTTGAGCATCGCGACGATTTCGTCGGCGTTGATGAACGAGAAGGAGCCGGCAAAGAGGTCGATACCGCCGCACCCGCCCCGCGCGCTAGGCAGCGCGACATTGACCGGATTGATCGACTTTTGCGGGAAGCGGCTCCAGAGTGATCCGCCCGAATAATAGCCCGCGGACTGCCCCTGGAAAGCGGTCGGGCCGGTGACGTTCGCCGCCGCGCCCGACTGGTTGAAATAGCTGTTCATCTCGCCCTGGACGTCGGCCATCGCCGGCGTCGCCACGAGCCCCCCGACTGCAAGGATCATACTGGCCTGCGCGAGGATCGCCGCGCAGAGGCGAAGGATCTGCCTGACCATCAGAAGTCACTCCCGGGTTTGATGCTGGTGAGCGTGAAGATGCGGTTCATCACCTCGTCGGCCGCCATCACGCCGTAGCCGATCGGCATCGGCCGCTTGGTGACCGTATCGAAGAGGACGAGTGCGGGGACCTGCTGTCCGCGCATGCCCATCGCCTTGTACTGACCGGTATCGACCGTGTAGTTCGGGAAGGCGCGGGTCGGACCGCCATCGAGTGAGATCGCCATGACGGTGAGACCGAAGCGATCCGAGATGCTGCGCATGATCGGGCCGAAGGTCTCGCACGCCGCGCAGGCCGACGAATAGAAATAGAAGACGCCGTAGCGCTGCGAAATTTGCGACAGCACCCGTTCGCGGTCGGCGTTGCGCGTATCGAGCCAGGTCCGCTTGCCCAACTGGTTGACCGGACGCTGGAGGGTGTAGTCGAGGTCGGGGTTCTGCCAGATCGTGCGCTGCCACATGTCGGCGAAGGACGACGCCCGGTCGAGCTGCTCGCGCTGGAACGCGATATAATGGGCGATATTCTCCGGCGTCGGTTCGAGGATCGCGCGCGCTTTCAATTCCTCCAGTTCCTTGGCGATCGCCGCAAGCCGTTCGGCCGAAGAGCGGGCGGGCTGCGCCGACTGCTGCTCGCTCGGCTTGGGCTTGGGCTTGTCGCAATAGAACCAGGTGCCGAGCCGCCGCTCGCGGCAGTAGAAATCGTCGCCTGTCTGGGCGGCGACCCGGTCGGCCCCGCCAAGATCCTCGTCGCGCTCCCGGTCGGCCGACGATGGCGCCTCGCTCTCGCGAGCCGAGGATACAGAATCGAGCAGCGGCGTCAGTTCCTGCGCGCTTGCGCCCGCCACAGGGGCGATGCCGCCTGTGGCGAGCGACAGGATGAGGGCAAGGGTCAGGGCGTTGCGCATATCAATCCTCATCTTTCTTGGGGTTCTTCTTCTCGCGATCCTCTTTCGCGCGACGGTCGAGATAGGCGCGCAGCATGCCAAGGAGGGACGGCTCGCGGGCGGAGATCAGCTTGGCCATGTCCTCGCCCAGGATGCGGAACAGGTTGCCGTAAACGGCGATGACCAGCGTGCGGGCGTGACGCTTGGGATACAGGGTCGTGCCGCGCCGCAGGATGAGGTTCGCGCGAATGAGGCGGGCGATCGTGGGTTCCAGATCGATCGCCCGTAGCTTCGTGTCGAACCATGCGTCGAGCGTGGGAATGAGGAATGCCGCCGGATGAGGCCCTGCCCGCAGCAGCGCAACAAGCAGCGCGAACTCGGCGATCGAGAGATCGGGAAACGGCCGATGGTCCGCGAGATTGGCGATCACGCTCATTTGCCCGCCTTGCTGTCGTAATAGGCCTTGATCCGTTCCTGGATCTGCCTGGAGGTTTCGATCTCGTCGGGGAGCTTCGCTGCATCCACGAACTCGGCATAGACTTCGGTGAAATCCATCTTCGAAAGGTCGAGCCGCGAGAACTCGTCGAGCGTGAAGCCCTTGCATGTCTCCTTCTTGGCGCTCCCCCACGGCTTGTTGATCTGCGGGCGACCCTGTTCCTGAAGGATGCGCGAGAGCTTGCTCTCGAAGCAGCAATAGGCCGTCGACCTGGACGTGCAGATGCCCAGCACCTTGTCGGTGCAGTATTGGCCGAGCTTGTGGCACATCCCCATGCGATCCTGGACGTCGAGCAGCTTCTCCTGGCTCGAGCACATGAACATGGTGAGGAACGGGGTCGCGAGCGCGGCAATGGCGGCGGGCCCACCGGCGATCGCCGCCGCGCCGGCAGCGGTCGTGATAAGGCCCGAGGCCTTCCCCGCGCAGCAGTTGACGAGACCGAATACCGGCTTGTGGCAAGTCTGCCGCTTGCCCGAGAACAAGGTCATCGTGTCGGGATTGAACTCTTCCTTCGCCTGCCCAAGCGCATGGAGACCGACGACTGCATCCTTGAACTCGGTCGATGCCTCGCGCTCGACCGGCTCACACTGACCGTCGAGGCAATAGACATCATCGCCGCAAATATATTGCTTGGGCTGCGTCGTCGGCGCCGTCGGGATCGGGCATTTATAGACCTTCGTCGTGACCTGACACGGACCGACCTGGGGATCGTCGAGGCATTCGTCGCGGACATAGACGCACTGCGGATTGCCGGCGAGTTCGCCGCAATCGCTGGCTTGCGTGGTGCCTACGCAGCTGTACGTGCGCTCCCAGTTCCAGCAAGCCCGCGTAATCTGGACCCCGTTGACGGTGCGCGTGGTGGGATCGGGATCGACGCAGGTTTCCGATTTCAGCTCGCAGGTCTTGCCCGCGGTCGACGCGTTGCACATCGTCTCGTCCCGGCGCTCGTTGACCACCTGTCCTGTCGTCTCGACGACATAGGAGCGGGCGACTGCCGGGCTGTCGCACTCATAGGTGATCTCCTCGCCATCGGCGACATCGGGCTCGAAGCATTTCCCGAGCGTCCCCTGGTGGCAGATGGGATAATGCACCGTTTCGCGCGAGCGCACCCGGCATACGCCGTTAGCGACGGGCTGCGTGAACGCAGGAAAGCAGCGCCGGCCCGTATTGTTGCCCGCGCGCGGCGGATTGCCGATCCAGTTTTCGCAAACATAGATATATTTGGTCGAACCCGGCGTCACATCCATGACGAGCGGGGTCCGGCACACCGCCGCGCTTTCCTCGACCTTGGTTCCCGTGTTGCAGGTCGCCTCATAATAGCCTGCCGACCCGCCTGGAGGGAGCGGCTTGCAGCTGCCGTCGGCTGCGCCCAGCGACTGACCGCTCAGATAACTGTTGGGGTCCTTCTCGACATCTTGCGCGCGACCGACCTCGCCAGCCCCCAGCGTCACCTTGAGGCGACCCGGATCGGTGACCATGCGCCACGCATCGTTATGTCCTGCGGCCGATCCGCCCGCCGCGATCAGGGCATCGGGATCGTCGGCATAGGCTTGCGCCGGATTGGCGGTGGCCGAATAGCCGGGCACCTGGCTGAGCGGTGTCGAGGTCGGCAGGCTTGCCGCGCTGGCCCGCGACGATTTGCCGAGCGCCTTGGCCTGCTCACGCGCCGCAGCGAGATCGCCCTTGGGATAGACATAGGGCTGGCCCGGTGTCTGGGTCGGCGCTTGCTGCTCGGCCTGCGCCTGAACGCGTGCGGCTGCGCTCGATGCGCTGGGCGCCTGTGTCACCGTCAGGGACGGCGCTGACATGGCAGACTGTGCCGGCGCGGGCTGGGGCGCAGAGGTCGCGGACGGGCCAGGCGATGCCTGGGCAGGCGGTGTCGGCTGCGCCGCCTCATTGAAATAGGGATAGTCCTGAAGATCGTAATAGCCACCGCTCGGGCTTGCCTGCCCGCTCGTTTGCGCGAGCGCGGCCCCCGGCAGGGACAGGAGAGCCAGAACGGCGCTCGCAAGGATGCCCCTCCCCGCCATCGTCAGGGCGTCCGCACGAGATTGGCGAGCGCGGTCCTTGCAACCAGCGCCCCCGGACCGTTCGCATCGGCAAAGGTCTCCAGCGCATAGCGGACGGTCACATTGCCCTCCATCCGGTCGAAGGGAGGGGGCGTCGTCTTGCAGGTCAGCCCGTCGCAGGGCGTAAAATCGCTCGATGCAACGACATAGGTCGGGACGGCGCTGACATCGAAAGCGCGGAACAGACGCGGGTCGATGCCGATCGAGGCGAACTGCTGCTCCTTGTCCACGACCTTTGCGAGCGCTGCGATGAAGGCCTTGCCTGAGTTGCCGGGAAATCCCCGGAACACGACCACGCCGCCCGCCGCCGAGGTCTCGGCGATAATGCGCTTAAGGGCCTGGGGCGGCATCGAGGTCGAGACGAACACCATGAACTGGGGCGCGGTGCCGCGATTGTCCTTGAGGTTGGCCGATGCGGTCTGGATCATCTCGTCGAAATCGACGACGCCTGCCGGTCCCTTGGGCAACCGGGCCTTGTCGATCGTGCGCATCTTCTCCATCGCGACCGCCTGCACGGTCTGCGCATCCTGGCGGAACGCCTCGCCACGCCGCTGAACCTCGCCGACGAGCGCGGCTGCATCGGCGTCCGCCTTGGCCGAGCGCGCACGGACGGCATCGAGATCGAGCCCCTCCACGCTCTGGCCGAGCACGGCCGCGCCGGTGCCGATGGAAGCGATCGCGGCAATCGATAGAAGGAGCTTCTTCATCGCCAACCTCAAAACATGCAGCAGTTGCGCTTGCGCCAGAGCAGATACCCAAAGTCCTCGCCCCCCACCGGGAAGGCGCGACCGGCGTCTGGCGGCAGCGTGGACGCCCCGATCGTCGAGCAGGCGAACTTGCCGCTCACGGTCGGCGTCGGGTTCGTCATCTGGATGCGGTATTGGGACTTCTTGAGGATCGGCATGACGTACTTGTTGCAGAGCGCCTTGGACCCTGCCGTCCCCCATGCGAGGCCCTGCCGGTGCATCTTGAAGAGCAGCCGCTCGGCCGCGAGGCGCGAGGACTGCACCGGCGAATTATGCGCCGCGATGTTGCCGTTCATCGGGAACATCGACCCGTTGCACCCGGAACACCAGAACATCTGATCGATCGGCAGCGCCGCGGTCGCCGCCGCGCAATCGGCCGCGCATGCCGCGACCGCGATCGGATTGTTGAACAGCGCGACCTCGGGATTGATGAGCGTCGTCAGTACATCGTCGTTCCAGAGCGGATCGATCTCGGTCATGTAGGCGACGTCGAACGAGGCCTGCTCGAAGCACAGGAAGTCGGTGAGGATCTCCATCCAGTAGAGCAGCGGATAGACGTAATAATGGGCCTGCCAGTTGGCAGAGTTCTGCGTCGTGCCGCCACCGATCCGGGGGCCGGTATATTGGCCTTGCCCAATGTCGAGACCCGGATTGAGCCGCAGCCCGCCAAGGTTGGGAAAGCACCAGGGCTTGGTCGTGACGTCGACGAGCCGCGCCGGTTCCCAAAAGCCGATCGAGATGCCGATCCGGGGAACAGGCGATCCGCACGCGCAAACGGGCAACGACGGATTCTTCGTGTCGGGCCGGCTTCCCGGCCAGATATGCGCGCCGCCGATCGACAGCGGAAACAGGCAGGACCAGCACACATCGGTCACAGGGTTTACGAACTTGCCGGTGCAGTTGGCAGGCAGCGCACTGGCGGGCGCGGACCATGCAGCGAGCGCGGCCAGGAACGCCAGAAGGCCCACAAGACGCCGCATCATGGCAATGGCTCCTCACCTTCGCTCTTGCGAACCCTCGCGTCGAAATAGGCATTGTCGGCGCGGTTCTTGCGCACGACGTAGAGCGGCACGAGGATGACGAGAGCGAGGACAAGTCCCGCGATCATGCCCCCTGCCCCCGGTCCGAACAGAGCGTGGAGCGGTCGGATCGCGGGCACGGCGAGCGCCAGTGCAAGCGCGGACCACAGGATCGACAGGCGCATCGCCTTGAGGCCCGGCGTTTCGGGCGCGGCCATCGGCGTCCTGAGCATGTCGAGCCACATCATGCGCCCGCTCCCGGCATCTCGATCTCGCTGATCCTGAGCACTTCCCCCTGGGGCGCTACGACAGCGGGAACATGCGCGATCCCGAAATGGCTGGTGAGCTTGCCCTGCTGGTCGAAGAAAAAGCGGCGCTTCTTCTCGCCCATGCGATCGAAGGGAGACCCGGCGACGAAAATGATTTTGGCGTTCTGCGCGCTCCAGCGCTTCATCGCCCACTCCACCTGTGCGTCATCGCGCCCGTCGATGAACACAAGATCGGTCTTCATCGCCACGAACGAGAGCGGATTGACCCGCTGCCCCGCCTGCGCGACGAGCCGACCCTTCTGATCGCGCACGTCCTGGTCGAGCACGATCGAGGGATCGAAGGTCCAGCTGCGCGCCTCGCGTACCGCACCGATCCCTGCAACCGGCAACGGATTGCGCACCCGCTCCTGCGCCTTGACGCGCAGCGCCGCCTGCATGCGCTCGATGCTGCCATCGGCCTGCATGGTCTTGAGACGCCGGTCGATCGTGTCCAGAAGATCGGGTTCGACGATCCCCCAGGTCTGTCCCATCACCCCATGGTCATGGGCCAATGCGCCCTCGACGACAGGCCAGGCAGAGCTGGCGACCAGTGCGATGGCGAGGAAGCCACCGGCAAGGGCGACCTGGCGGATCACAGGATCGGCGTCCCGGTTCCGACCAGCTGCTTTGCGCAGGCAAAGCCGATCTCGGCATAGCGGCTGTCGAACCCGTCGGGATGGGGCGTGCCGACATAGTAGCAGCCCTCAGGAACGCGCCCGACAGGCCCCGGTGTCAGGGGTTCCCCGGTGCGCGTCAGCGGCTTCATGTGCGCGACGCGGACGCCGTCGACATAGACATACGCGCCGCGATGCTCGACCAGCGAACCCGCCATCCCGATCACCCGCTTGCCGAACGGCCCTGTTTCCGGTCCGAAATGACGACGGACCAGAGCGTTGTCGGGCGGCACGAAGAACACATAGTCGCCTTTGGCCGGCGTCTTGCCGCGCGCGACGAAGAAGGCCCAGTTGGGCAGGCTCTCCGAGGCGTTGATCATGAAGGCGTGGCTTTGCTGCCAGGCACCGAGCGCATTATACCCCGCCCATGCGCTTGCCAGCAGCGCCACAGCGCTCCACTGGCGCACGCGCCGCGCGATGAGGGCCTTGCGGGCGAGCGGATCGCCCTCCCCTGCCGCACCGCTCACCGCGCCCGCAGGCGCGAGCCTGTCAGTAGCCGCCGCCATTGAGGCCTCCCTGCGCGGGCGGTGCGACCGTCGCTTCGACAGGCGAGACCGGTGCCGGGCCGAACGGCGAACCCTGGGGCGCTGGCGCCGCCTGAACCTGCGCGGACGGCGCGACACTTCCGGAGGCTGATGGAAGCATCGCGCCGACCGCGGGACCGGAGGCGGGAGCCGGCGCGGCCGCAGGGAGAGGCACGCGCGCGAAAACCGCCTTGCGGATCTGATCGGTGATATCCGGGACATTCTTGGAGAGGACCGCTTCGCCCACAAGGACGGTGGTGCCGCCCGCGCCGACCTTGCGCAGTTCCTCGTCGAGCGTACCCATGAATGCCCGCGTCTGGGCCGCAACCTGCTCGGGCGGGCTGTTGCTGTGGCTCTGGGCCTGCACATATTCCGACACGATCCCCTCGAGCCGGACACTTGCCATCGGCACGGTGGCAGGGGGCGTGAGCAGATGCTTGGTCACCCATGCGCCCCAAAGCAGCACCGCCACGATAAGCGCGGCTGCGACATAGGCGATCCTGGGCAGACCCTCGGGCTTGCGGCGCACGGCCTTCGCACCCGTGCCGCGCGCCGGCGAAGCGGGCGTGGCCTCGGGATGGATCGCCAAAGGGACAGGCGCGGGTTCGCCGGATACGGGGGCCGCTGTGGACCGATCGAGAACGTCAACCATGCCGGGTGCCTTTCGTGGAAGTGACGATCGCGAGCAGCAGCTTGCCGCGCAGCAGCGCGACCACGCCGAAGGCGACGATGAAGGTGAAGAAAAGCTGGTCGCCGAACACCGCACGGCGCGCGCTGTCAGCCGCGACGAAGTGCGTGCCGAGATTGGCGACCTGCGAGAAGAAACCGATCGCGGTGAAGTCGCCGAGCATCAGGAAGAAGAGGATCGCGACCCCGAAGGTCGCAAGCAGCGTCATCGCCATCCAGCCCGACGTGCGCAGCAGCACATAGCACATGTCCGCGAACGCCCGGGCGAACGCGCGCTTCCAGGAAAAGGGCGTCGGCGTCTTCCAGTCGGTGTCGAAAGGCGTGAGCGCGTTCATTCCGCCGCCTCCATGAGAGGCGTACCGATCGGTTTGCCGATATATTCCTCGGGATAGGCGACCCGCTCGATCGCCTCGTCCATCGAGCATCCCTGCTCGATCAGATGCTCGATGTCGGCAAAGGTCTGAGGGCTGGAAGAGTAGAGCGTCGCGGAATATTTATCGAGCACGAGGCGACCGACCGCCATCGAATCCGGCCCCTTGATCATGATGTCGGAATATTCCGCGCCGTTGCGCTTGAGCGAGCGCAGCAGGCTTTCGGTGTAGGGGTCCATGTCGAACCGGCCATGCTTCTGGAAGTCCGAAATCGTGTCGGGCTTCTGCATGAGGATGACCGACCAGTCGGAATTCTCGAGCGCGGCAAGGCTCCCTTCCGACTTGTAATAATCGTTCAGGCTCTGCGTCGCGGTGATGAGGGACGCGCCATATTTCCGGCAGGTCCGGCTGTAGGTTTCGACGAAATCGGCCATCGATCCGCCGCGCAGCATCTGCCACGCCTCGTCGATCAGCAGCGCCTTGGGGATCTGGCGATCCATCCGGCGCATCGTCTGCGAGGACATGAACATGATCGCGGTCAGCACGACCGAGCGCAGTTCCTCGCGGCTCGAGAGGTCCGACAGTTCGAAGACGGTGAGCGCGTTCGACATGTCCACCGACGCCTCGCCGGTAAAGAAGCTGCCATAGGTGCCCGCACTCGAGAACGGGAACATCGCGATCGCCAGATCCTGGCCCTGCGGCGATCCGTCGGTGCGCAGCGCCTCGACCACATCGTCGACGCTGCCCCCCCGCCCCTTCGCTTCCCAGACCTGATTGACCGCGCGATCGATAAGGCCGCGCTCGGTATCGTTGAGCTTGTCGATGTGGCGACCCATCTGACCGACGATCGACTTGAGCATCGCGAGCGCGTCGATGAGATAATCCTCATCCTGCGCGACCAGCGCCTCGTCGATCATCGAGAAGGGATTGAGGCTGAAGCCGTCGCGCAGGCGAAACTCGACAAAATTGCCGCCCAGGCTCTTGGACATATGTTCGAACGAGCGGCCATCGTCGATCACGATGATCTTGGCACCGACCCCGGCGAACGCCGCGCACAGTTCCTGAAGCGCGACCGACTTACCCGACCCGGACTTGCCGAACACCGCGACATTGTGGTTACCCGCCTTGTTCTCGAAGGGCGACCAGAAGAAGGGCTGGCCGCGCCGTCCGATGAACATGAGGTGCGGCAAGCCCCCGCCCAGAAACTCGCCCTGGATCGGCAGCATGTTCGCCGCGGTACTGGTGAGCATCGTGCGCAACCGCTTCATGCGCTTGAGATCGCTGTCGAGGCCGTTGCCCAGCGTCATCGGCAGGCACGACATGAACGCCATGATCTGGAGAAAGCGTTCGTCGAGCAGGTCCCAGCCAGCGGCCTTGTACATCGACTTGACGGTGCGCTCGTTGGCATCGCCCATCCCCTTGGGGCTGATGATGCCGACCGCATAATAGGCCTGCACCAGCTTCTTGCCGAGGCGCAGTTCCTGGGTGACATGCTCCCATTCGCGGCTCTGGTCCTTGAGCTGCGGCAGCAGGCGCGCCGACTTCGAATCCGCAAGGCTCGACGTGCGCATGAACTTGTAACCCGCCTTGGACGAGGCGGCCTGCTCGTCCTGATAGCACAGGCACAACGAAGTCAGCGTCGGACAGCCAGGGCGCAGCTTGTCGGAGAACATGTCACCGATCAGCTTCTGCACGTCCCACGGTGCCCAGCGGTTGGGAAGATTGCGAACCGAGAAGAAGCGATAGTCGAACGTGTCGGGTCGGATCTCCTCATACTGGGTCTCACCCGAAAGACTGGTCACGGCGCGCAGCGGCTCGACCGAAACGAGCAGACGATCGGCGTGGACGACGGTCTGGACGTCGCGGCGCACGCACTGGTCGGCAATCGGATCGAGGTCGGAATATTCCGATACCTGGTCCGACACGTCGAACGCGGGCGCGGTAATGTCATCGATCAGCGCAATGAGATCGACCGGCTTCATTCGCGTGGCCGGCATGTCGATCGACGCCAGGGTCGAGACGATACTGTCGCGCACGCCAATCAGTTCTTCGGGTGTCGCTTTCGACGCAGCGATCGACACCGACAGAAAGATGCGATGATTGCGGACATGGAAAGGCCCGTCCTTCGACATCGAGACCCATGCCCCGTGCCGCAGGAACGCCGATCGCCGCTCCGCGATCTTGCGATGCACGCCGCCGGCCTTGAACCGTGGCAGCGCATATTGCGCGATCAGCGCGCCCACGCGCGGGCTCTGGAACGAGAGAAGCTGGACGCGCGCGCTGGGCGGCACGCTCTCGGAAAGCATCTGCGCGAGGATCTCGCCGGTGCGCTCATCGGCCCCCATGAGCGGCGCCAGCTCGAGCGCGAACGCAAGGCTGTCGGTCTGGTAGAACAGATCGTTGCGCGCGTCGAAGCTCCGATAGGGCAGCCATTGCGAGAGCATGGGCGCGCCGTGCGAGGGCGTACCCTGATCGGGGCCGCGTGTGTCACCCAGCAGCCGCGCGATGAAGCCTGTCTTAGCGGCCATGGCTCAGTCCTCCACGCGCGGAGAGAACGAGGCAGGCCGGTTCGCCGGGTTCCCCGAAGCGAATTCCGGCGCATTGCTTTTGGGCTTGGCACCGACCGGTGCCGGCGCGGGGGTTGCAGCCCGTGCAGCGACCGGGACCCCCTTCCCTGCCGCCGCCTCTCGCGCCTTGGCGCGCGCGGCTGCGACCGCCGCGGCGGTCGGGGCACCCACAGCGCTCGCCGGCGGTACTGCCACGACCGGCGCGGTCGCCGGGACTTCGACAGGTGCCGACGCGGACGGCGGGATCGGCGTACCGAGCTGCGAGAGGATCTCGGGGCTGACGTTGAGGACCTGCGTCGCGGCAAGGGCAGGACCGTGCCCGTCGGTCGCGGCGAGCCATTGGCCGTTATCGACCACGGCCTGCACGACGCTCGTTTCATGATAGCGCCCTGCCCCGTCGACATGCGCGGGAAAGACGATGCGCAACACCTTCTGCGGACCCACACCCGACGCCTGCGGGGTCGCTGCATAGGCGATGCGCTGCGGCCCCGCCTGCCGCAAGGGCGCCTGGAAGGGACCTGCGGGACGATAGCTCGTCTCGCCGCTGATTTCCGCGAGCGCCTTGTCGTCGATCACGGTTGCGGGCGCACAGCTGCCCCCTTGCGGGGCACCGCACGCAAAGCTGCCCTTGATGTTGGTCCCGAAGGTCGTGCACCCTGCCAGCAGCACAAGGCTCGTTGCCATCGCGATCGCGACCCGCCGGGTGCGGCCTCGCGGGCGATACTGGGACACCGGACAGTCCGGCAGACGGATCGCCGAACGGCTCATGACCTTGCTCCCTTCAACCATGCAAGAAGTTGCGCCTTGGGCTGGAACCCCTCCATCACCGCGCCATCGGAGCGCACGAGAACGGGCGTGCCGTTGAGACCGTGCGCCTTGGCGAACGCCTCATTCTCGTCGAGACCGCTGGTGTCGCACTTGCCCGTCCCTGGCACCGGGTCCTGCGCATAGGCGGCGCGTACCGCTGCATGCCGGTCCTTCGCGCACAGCACGCGATCGGCGACGTCCCGGCTTCCGAGCACCGAGATCGGCCGCTCGATCACGCGCACGTTCATCGTCTCGAGCGTCTGGCTGAGCGCCCGGCAATAGCCGCAATGGAAATCGGAAAAGACAGTGACGCTCTGGGACCCCGAACCCCATATGATCGCTCCCTTGTTCGAGAGCTTCGAAAGGTCGAGCGTGCGGACGGCCCCCCGTTGTTCCGTCACCCGCGCCCCGTTGCCGGGCGCAGAAGGCTCGGGCGCATCGGCTGCCGCATTGGCGCGCGCCGCGCCGCCCACCAGCATGTCGGGGTTGAGCGCCAACAGGCGCGCTGCCGTCAGGTCCTGCCGGGTTTCCATGTCATAGACCCGGCCGATCACGAGATAGCGGGCCGACTTGTCGACATAGAAGAGATTGGCGCCGGCGGTAACTTCGCACAGCCCCTCGATCTTCGTGCAATCGATCCCGGTGATCGGCGTCTTGGGGAGCCGCTGCTGGAGCGCGGCCTGCACCTGCGGCCCGATCGCCGGCTCCGCGCTGCCGGTCAGCATCATCGCCGCGCTGGCCGCGACGCCAAGCAGAATATTCTGTGTCATAAGCATATCCTTTCGGCCCGAGGCTCAGTTCTGGATGAAGACGCCTTCGAGGAAGACGATCTCGACATCGATGCCGGTCGGCATCTCGATGATCGGCTGATATTGCTCGGCCCGCTCGATCAGATATTTGCTGACCATGTCGGCGGACTGGGCGATGCCGTTGCCCAGCCCGGCCTGTGCGATGTCGCCCATGCCGATCTGTTCGCGCTTCCCGTTGACCGTCACGTTGTTGCCGGTGAGGAGCGAGTTGGTGTTGGCCGAGAAGCCGCGACCGAAACCACCTGCGATACCGGCGATGAAGGCCTGGCCGACAAGCCCGCCCTCGCGGCTGACCACCCGCCCGCGCACGCCGGTCTTGCCGGCAAAGCTGATGAAGCCCTTGACGTCCGAGACCGCGAAGCGCCCATTGGCCTGCGGACAGGTCATCCGCTGGAGCTTCACATAGACCTTCTCCGAGGAGAGGTCGCCGCGTGCCGCGCCGTTGATGACGCAGCCCTCGATCCGGGTCGTGAGCAGCTTGCCGTTGCTGTAAACCGAGCGCGCCGGCCCTGTGATCCGCAGCACGACGGGAAGCGGATCGCTCTGCGACTGCACCCCTGCCGACGCATCGACGCCGACGATCACCTTGGCCTTCGCGATCGAATTGGGCGGCAGATAATTGGGGCTGTCGGTATAGCTGGTCGTGCCACCCGAAATGCGCGTCGCCGTTCCGCTCGGCCCGCCCTCGAACGAGACGAGCTTGATCGAGCGCGACTGCGACACCGCGGCAGCGGCCGCCTCCCCTGCGCTCATCGGTGCGCCCGGACCCCGATAGTTGGGCTGGCCCATCGGCCCGTACATCTGCGCGGGCGCCGGCGCAGGGGGCGCGCTCGACCGCTGCGCAAGCTGCTGACGAAGCTGGTCGTTCTCCTGCTGGTAAGCGCTCATCACCCGCTGGCCATCTGAGGCCATCGACTGTTTCTCGCCCTGGAGCGCGGCGATCTGCGCCTGAAGCTGCTCCATCTGCGCGCGCTGGCCGTCGACACCCTTCAACTGGTTGTTGATCGACTGCATCTGCGCTTCGGATGCCGCCTGCCACTCCCGGTCCGACATGTTCCGGTTGACCATGTCGTCGGTGGTGATCTTGACGACCTTGTCGTCTGCGCCCGACGTCTTGAGCTTGGTATCGTCGCCCATGACGTACCAGGACCCCAGCACCAGTGCGAGCGCGCCGCCGCAGCCAAGGTAGAGCAGCTGCTTCTTTCGGACGGCGTCGTTGCCGGCCATCAGTTCGCCCTCGCCTTCTTCAGGCTCGGCATCGAGTTGCTTGGGTTTCCTGCCGGGGAAAAGGTCCTTGAGGCTCATGGCCGCACTCCGTTGGCGAGGCCCGACGGCGTGACGATATACGCTGTGGTGACTTCACCGGGTTTGAGGTTGGGATTGGCGACCGATACGGCGATCGCGTTCGACGGCGCGATCGTTCCTTCGCCCAGCGCGACAGGCGATCCGCCCTTGTTCTCGATCCGCAACACGCGCCCTGCGAGCGCCGTGCCCCGATATTCGGTGAGCATCTGCACCTTGAGCGACCCCACCATGACCGGATCGGTAACCGCGGGGCGGACGTCGAAGCCCTCGAGCGGGGCTTGCTGGAACATCGCTTGGACGAGCGTGGCGGACGCTTCCTGCGGCGTGGTGTCGGCCTGTGCGACCGCTGTCTGCGCCTCGCCTGCGATATCCTTGTTCTCGACGAACACCTGTTGCGCGTCGTCGCCTGCAAGGCGGCAGCTGAACTTGTAGACATACCCCTTGGAGGTCGTGCCGAAGAAGGAGACGTTGGCCCGCGAATAGGCTTCGGGAACAGAGACGTAGATGTCGCCGCGCGTCGGCTCGTTGACGACCGTGAAATCGTCGCTCTCGACGCCGGTGGTCAGCTTGGAGACACTGGCAAAGCGGTCGTCCTTGAGGCTGATCCGTGTGAGGCCGGACTTGGAAAGCGTGCAGGAAACCTCGCTATTGTCCTTTGCAAGCAGATGCTCGTCGGCAAAGGCAGGCGCAGCGAGCGCCATTCCCCCGACCAGGATCATGCCTGCGCCGACGAAGCGCGAGAGCGAGCAGACGCGGGAGGCGATCGCCGTCCCGCCTCCGATGAGGCCAAATGCGATCAGGGGCGTCATGCCTCGTCTCCGGTTGCAGCGTCGTCCTTGTCGACCTTGGTGACCATGCCGAAGCCCTTCAGCTGAAGGGACAGGCCGCGATAGGACCAGTAGAAGCGGAAGGTTTTCGCCTCGGCAGTCACCGCCTTGGAGCCGACGACGGTATGCAGCGTGCCGGTCACTTCCGAGGTCAGGTTCTCAGGATCAACCTTCATGCTGGCGAGCGTGAAATACTGGCTGATGCTCGACCCGCGCTGTTCGCTCAGGATCTTCATGAGATCGCGCTTGAGCGAGCCGTGACTTTCGGGCGTCGCGATCTTGAGGATCGACTCCATCCAGTAGTCGAGATTTTCAGGCGAGCGGTTGAGCGTCATCAGCGCGGTGTCGCGCGTGACCATCTCGAGATACTCCCGGCTGACCCCGCTCGAGGACAGCGTCAGGGGCGTGCGGACGATAGGTTGAAGGACGATCTCGCGGTCGCGCGTCGCGCCGACCAGGAAGAGAATGACCACGAGGCCCGCGAGAACCAGCGCCACGATGCCGAGCATGTTGCGCTGCTTGAGAACCCGCTGCGACTGCGCGAGACCGACACTATAATCCATTTCAGCCCACCATCACGCGAAGGTGGGAGGGTGGCGTCGCCTTGAGACCGGTAAAACTCGACGGCAGGTGCCAGTAGGCCATGTGGAGAATCCACGATGTGGCCTTGCCGGCTTTGAGCTTTCGGAAGCCCCACCATCCGAGCAACGAGACCATCAATCCGATCACGACGTGCTGCGAAAGGATGCCCCAGATGAAGGGGATCGCCATCGCGAGGAACTCGTCCAGCGTCCAGAAGCCGATCAGCTCCGGATCGTCGAGATGCGAAGGGATGGTATACCTGTCCATAAGCGCTCACCGCCCTCCCAGCGGTTGATCCCAGTCGGTCCTCAGATCGTCGCGGTGACGGTCGAGGTGACGATCGGAATGCCGGTGCCCGCACCGACGCCGACGGCGACGGGAACGGCCACCTGGCCGAGGCTGAAGCGACCCGACGCAAGCGCGACGATGCCGCCGGCAAGGCTCATCACGGTGATGATCTTGCCGCCCGAGCCCTCGAGGAAGTCCGTGAACTTCGTGAGCGCGGTATTGAACGTGGTGTCGGTGCCCGCAAAGGCCGCCGAAGCGCCCAGCACCATCACCATGGCGATGATCGCAAGGCCAAGAAGGATACCGTTGATCTGGTTACCCTTCGGCATCGAAAGTGCAGTCATGCTCTTTCCCCTTGGAAGACGACGCACAAGCACGTCGTCTCCGTTAAGAGGATATAAACTCATGGTGATCGCAAGTATTAAATCATGGTGTGTAATAGAATTACACTAAAGGGTGTAATAGGATTACACACCTGTGTAACCAGGTTACACACTCCACATCATTGACGAGCAAACAGTGTAAAATTTTTACACTCTTCGTTGCGATGTGGAAACGTATTACCAGTTCAGGTGCATTCCCGAAATTTTCGTTCGCTGAAATATTTTTATTACTGCGGCAAACTTTCTTCTGTCTGCGCTGGCGGGCGTCCGCTTACAGCGGTATCAATCGCCTCAATGTCCCAAGCCCTATATACCTTTCGCGTTAGCGACCGCGTTTTCCGCCTCACCGCCGATGCGATCAGGGTCTATTCCCTTAAGACCGGCCAATTCGAGACGGTTTCCTCGACTGCCATACATGGTCTCGGAATTATTGGAGAAATGCTCGATTTCCGACAAATCTGGCGGTCGGCGAGCGAGCGTGACGAGACAGGTGATTATCGCATAACGCTGCGTATCAATCTTCGAGACAAACCCGCCTTCCAGGCCGCGAGGGAGGCCATCGCGAAGGCGACCGGCACAGTTCCTCCAGTTCGGTTCGTCTTTGTCAGCGCTCTTCTCGCCGTGTTTGAAGGAACCGATTCCTAAATCTGCGATGAACGGTGATTCACATGGGATTGACAGAACCGACTCATACGGCTGTATGATACCCCCCTAACCGGGGGTGCCATGCCATGAGCGACCGGAGTATCGGGTCACAAGAAAGCGTCAAACGCCAGGAGTGCTTCAGGCGCCTCTTTCTTCACGAGTGGAGACGACGCCGGATCACGAACAAGGAAATGGCCCGCAGGCTCGGCCGCAGTCTCAGCCTGATCAACAAGATCAAGGCATGCAATGCCGCTGTTACCCCGGTCATTCACAATCAACTCGTCGCTGTCCTCGAGATCGATATCGACGTTGCATCTTTCGCCATCGACATACTGGGGAAGCCCGAACTCTATTTTGACCCGGGTTTCCGGCAGTTCGTTCGCTGGATCGTCGACGTCGCGTCCAATTATGACAATGCGGGTGAGGAATGCGCCACGTTCATGGCACTTGCCAGCGAGGTTGGATCCGCACCGGGCGCGCCGTCTATCTTTCAAAAGCTGTTAGGCGACATCCAAAGCCCGGTTGCTACAGCATCATGAGTCGAGCGCGGTGTTGAAAGCAGATGTCTTATGACTATCCTGCCCCATGCCCGAAAAGGACTCGACGACAAGGAGCGCACGGTCGATGCGTCGCAAAAAGCTGCGTGAGGACGCAGCTGGCTATCGACGTTCAACATACGCCCTCTCCCCTACATCCATCGACATCGTGGAGAAGATCCGGCAGCGCCTCACACTGCCGTCCCGCGAGGCAACGATCAACGCCATACTCGAACGGATCGATAGCGACATTCTCTTGCGCTACGAATTCCTTGGCCCGCGAACGCCAGATCGCGCCAACAAAGAGCCATGAATCCTACTGCCGGCAATCGGCTCAAACCGGCCGTCAGTTTAAGTCTCACTCCACCATTGCGTGCTTCTGCGCAACACGTCGGCCAAGACTGGCGCGGATGCCGTTATCGGGGGCCGGTGAGAGAATGTTCGAAAACGTACGCTCTCATGACTGCCATCCGAGATACTGCCCGAGTTTACCCCTTCGCTGGCCGCAAGACCAGCGTTCGCATTGACCTTGGCGGGTGTGCCGCGGACGCCTGATCGACG
>NZ_JBGGWB010000008.1 GCF_041321155.1 Sphingomonas sp. IW22
AGTGAAGGCCCGATCGCCCTTCGCACAGCAGAGAAACCGCAAATCTCGGGATCAAATCCACGCCCTCCCGGGAATGATCAGACCAAAATACCCCCAAACCCCAGTTCTTCGATCCATCCACTTTGGCCAGCCATAGTTTTTAGGAGAGGATGCCTGAAAGGCCCGACAATGCTGCATCTGCGAGCGGTCGTGTGCAAGTGCAAAATACGCAAGCGTGAAAATTAGGAAAGCATCCAGGAGAAACTGTCGCGAATATATCTCGACAATTGAGTACGCGACTGACCACATCTTTCGGCCATCCCGGACTAATATCAGCTGATCAAAGACCTGTGTTGATGCGCTATGCCCTACTCGTGCAGGGGATTTCAAAAGGCAATCTCAATCATCTGTCTTTCTTGACCGTCCCACCATCTTTGATTTCCGGCATTCAACGATGTTTTCTCTGTCCCAGGAATCGAGTTCCTCAACAGGATAAAGCACCGCTTTGCCGATTTTTATGTATCGTGGTCCGATCTTGAGTGATCGCCAATTCTCAAGCGTGTGGAGTGTTACGACACCGCGATAGCGCTCAGAAACTTCCTCGGGAGTCAAGAATCGGTTCTCAGCCACGCGTTCCTACCTCCGGATACGATGATGCTTCATCATGTGGTTGTTCCAACCAGGGAAGACCCGCGAGCGTGATCAGGCCTTCAGCCGAAAATGGTCTAAGGAAGAGTGGGAGGGAGGAGAAAAGCGAGGTGCGGTCATGAATGGCACAGGACCTTTCAGGCTTCCATGAAAGGCGTTTGGACGCGTTTCTTCCGCTGCGCGATTCCCTCTCCCGGCAACATATGCTAGAAGAACTGCCAGAAAGGTTTTGCCCGTGATTTCCGCAAACGAATCCAGCCAATTGGAGATGGACCGCGTCGAGACACCCCATATCTCGCCGCGCGCTGCCGACTGGTTCTGGCGCCCATGGTATGCAAAACTGACCTGGGTCCTGACCCTGCTCTACTGGGTCGGTCTCGAGCTGATGATCACCATCCCCTTTGACCAGCTCAACATCTACCTGGTCAACACCATGGTCCTGCTGATCTTCGTCTTCAATCCGATCACGGTAATAGCGGTATTGGGATATGGCTTCCTCAAAGCCAAGGTCGCATGCGGTGAATGGGTGATAACACCGGAACCGCCCTCGCAAAGGCCGATGATCGATCCTTATACGGACCCGTTTGATATACGATCTGGCAGCAGCTACCACAGACGCGTCGGCTTGATGAAGGATAGGCATTAGGGATCCCGGCGCTCCTTATAGCTGGAGTCACCGTCTGCGGGGCCATGATCCCGATCCAACAACAATCGACCTGAACTCAGGATCGACGATTGTTCCATCGAAGTAAGAGGGGCTGTGACCTGCATAGTGCCGCGACCGGAATCTGCTTGTTCCAAATAACGATTGCGAAGCCCTTGATTCCCGAGAACTCCCTCACTCAATTCCTTTGCGAACGCTTCCTCAGGGCGTCCCGAACGGGCGGCAGCCTTCTCCGCTGAGGCGATGACCTCACGAACATCGTAATTCACGATGTCCATCGATGACTGCGCCGAAACAGTCGCAGCTCCCCGGTCGGAGATATCCATTCCCAGCTTGCCACTCAGCGATCCTGTGGCGCTACCTGAGGTTCCCGCTTTACCTTTGTCACCCTTGTTGCCACTGCCAACACCCCTGCTGGCGGTTGCGGAGAGGTCACCCGACACGCTTTGAGTGTTTGAAGTCTGATGGTCTGCATTTCGAGAAAGCGATCGTTGCCACCCCGTCTGCGCAATGATCGCGGAAACGTCGCGCTCCAGCGTATCGGCCACCTGCGGTTTCAGCCGCCAGTTGCCTCGTCGATCCATCTCGAACCCACCACGCAGCCAGTTGGCCATGACGGCCTGACCTTCCGGGCCACTGCCCAGGAAATGCTCGATCGTGTCGGGGCCCGCCTGCTTACCGGCCTCGAAACGCGTACTCGTGTCATTGCGGGCGGACTGGCTAAACCCGGTGCTACTGGAAACGAGCAGATCATTATGGGCAAAGCTGAACCGGGCATGCCCGCCATTGGCAATGGCGCCAAGCTGGCTCTCGTTGATCAGGCCGCCCCGCCACATCTGCGCCGCGAGTTCCGGTGTCAGATTGAGGCTGAGGTCACCATTTTGATCCATGGCTATCTGGCGCCTGGACATTTCGACGCCATGCGCGCGCAGCAGCGCCTGGGTGCGGGTAAGGCGCTCCTTGTCGACGATTCCGGTCAGGCGTTCATTGCGCGCGCGATCGGCGATGCCTTCCGCGCCGCCCTCGGCCATATCGACCTGATTGCCTGCAGTACCGGCGAGTGCGCGGATGAAGGAATCGAGGCGAGCCGCTTCCCGGACCGATACACCGGCGGCCGCCGCGCCTTCGGCAAAGCCCGCATTGTCCGCCTGCCGCCGCTGCTCGCCGATCTGGGCATTGCTGCGTACCCCGTCGGGCCCGATCTCGCGCTGCGCATCGAGCTTGCCCGACCGCTCGGCAAAATCATAGCCTGCAGCCTCCCGCGTGCGCCCATAGACGCTGGTGCCTTCGCGTGCCGCTTCAGCGGTCGCACCATCGGCCGTGCCGACCTGCACGGCGGCATTGTAAATCTCCAGCGCGCGCAGGACCTGCGCCTCGTTGCGCCCGGTCGCGCGCGAGAGTTGGCTGATCGCGCTCGATCGCGCCTCGCCTGAAAGTGCATTGATGAACCCGATGCGCCGGCTGGTTTCGGTGACGGAAAGACCCAGCATGGCCGCAGCCTGCCGTTGTCCCTGATTTCCGCCCGTTCGATGCGCCTGCTCGGTCGCGACATTGCCGCGCTCGACGGCGGCAACCCTGTCGCCCGCATAGTCGCGCCGGCCTTCCATCGCGCCAACCTGCGTCTGCGCCGCAGTCAGATCATTGCGCAGCATCTGCTCCTGATCGAAGGCATTGGCCGTCAGCTTGGCGAACGTCGGATCGGCGCTCGCCTGCGCGATGACCGTCGATGCCTTGAGCGCGGCATCCTTCGCATCATAGCCGCTGCGCTCAAAATGGCGCTGCGCGCCCGATTGCATCATGTCGTAGGCGCGCTGGTCGCCGAACGCCTTCCACTGCACCATATTCTGCGCGAAGGCTGCAAAGGCGCGTTCGCCGCCCTGGCCTTGGCCGAAATAAGTCGTGCCAAGCTTACGCAGTGCATCGCCCTGGGCAAAATTGTGGATCGCCGAAGTCGCGGCATTGGCGCGTACCGCGCGCGCAGTCGCCGGATCGCTCAGATCCCGGCCCACAAGGGCAGGGGAGAGCCCGCCCAGTTCCCGCGCGGCGTCCGCCCGGCCGAGACCGAAGGCTGCAGTTCCCGCCGCGCCGCCGCCCTGTTCGCCGAGCACGGATCCGGCCGACGCGAAGCTACGGTCCAGACCGAAGCTGCTACGCTCTCCAAAATCGCCGAAGCCTGAGGATGCAGCGCGCCGCGACATGGTACCACCGGCCGAGGCCTGCGCCTCTAGGGCCGAGGCATAGCCCTCGCTCGTTCCGACGGTCGCGGCCACCATGCTGCCCTGACCTTGCACACCGAGCATGCCGGAAGTGAAGGCAGTGAACATGTTGCCCGAGAAGCGGAACACGGTGAAGACGAACGCGCCGGCAAGGCCCGCCGCGGCAGTCCGAAACGACCCGAAGATGGCAAGCGCCTTCATCGCCGCCGAGGGCGCGAGGATCCAGCTATCGGCGGCGACATTGGTCGCCCGCAACTCGGCCAGGACGTCCATCGCCCTGCCGAGGGTGAGCTGGTAGATGCCGGCATCGATGACGCCCCAGAGCGCGACGAACACGAAGAGGCCGAGCGCGAAGCTCGCGACCCGCAGGTTGATCGGCGTCAGGATGAAGAGCAATGCGATTGGCATCATCATCAGCATGATCGCGAAGACCGAGGCGCGGATGGTCGGCATCCATTCGTTGGCGGTCGAGAGCGTGGCGAGTCCGTTGGATTCGATCGCCCGGTTGGCCATCACACGCGCGGTTGCCGCCGGGGAATCCTCGAACAGGACGTCGCCGACGGTCTGGCCGAGCAGGATGTTGGTCAGGAACTTCTGCCGGCTCATGGAATGACCCAGCATCATGTCGCCCAGCGCATCGATCTGCTGGCGACAGCGATCGCGCTGGGCCGCCTGGGTCACGTCGAAGCCGGTACGCGCGCAGACCTGGTCGCTATAAGCGTCGAACAGCGTGCTGTCCGAAAGGCGATCGGCGATATAGCCCCATGCTTCCTCGCAACTCATCGTCGAGCCGGCCTTGTCGCTTGCCGTGTACACGGTCGAGAAGGTTGCCGGTCCCGCCATCGCCGCGAAGGAGGCCGGAAGATCGGTCGACGTCCGGAAGAGCTGATCGTCGTCGACCCCATAGGCCGGCGACACGCGGGCGACCGGATAGCATTGCCGCACATAATCCTTCACCGTCGCATCGAGGAAGGTGTCCACGATCGGGCTGCGGGGACTTACGGCGTTCAGGAACAGGTCGAATGCATGGCCGCCGGCGCCAAATTCCAGCTTGGCATTGGGATCGGTTGTATTGTCGTCGATAGTCTCGGCAAGCGCCCGCTCCATGAGGTTGGTAACGCCGGCAACGAGCACGATGAGATTGGGGACGTCACCGACCGGCTGATAGGCGTTACGCACCCGGTCGTAGATGTGGATCGTGCCGGTCGTAGCGATCATCCCGGCGAACAAGCCGATACCGATCAGCATCTGGAAACCGAAGGCCACAAGGCCCATGCCGGAGCCCTTGATGCTCGCCAGAACCGCACCCAGCCCGATCCCGGCAACCGCGATGATCACGACCAGCGTTTCGTACCGCGGATCGCCGAACATCATCGCGACCAGGTGAAACGCATCGACGGTCTCCGAGAAGCCGTCCCATGTGTGATAGCTCGCGTCGATCGCCAGCGCGGGCGTCGCGCCCAGACACCCGACAAGAGCGAGGAACAGGCGGATCATGTGACGCATGGCCCGCCTCACCGGTGGCGATTGGCGTTGGCGCCAGCGGCGTCGCGAGCATCGCGGTCGCGCTGGCGGACGACACCCGCATAATTCGCCGAGAGGTTCGCCTGGTTCATGGCAGCCATGTAGGACTGGCGCATCTGCGCGCGTTGGCGCAGTACCTCGTCTCGCAACTCGCGCAACTGCTCGATGCCCTTGGTCAGGATACGGGTCTGGCAGATGTTCGTATTCTCGGCATCCGAAGCGCCCGCTGTCGTCACACCGCGTTCGGCATTCTGCAGTGCGAAGTCGATCGAACGGGTCAGATCGTTCAGCATCTGATAGGCGAGGGTGAGAGCCACCAGCTCATCGGTGTCGGCGATGACGCTATCGGTCAGGCCCTGCCGCACGCCCCATTCGAGCAGACGATAGACCGGCAGTGTCCGCACATTGGCGACGAACTGCTTTTCCTCCGTGGTCAGCGCCGCGCGCGTCCGGATCTTGACGGAGATCGCCTCCATCCGCTCGCGCGCCAGTATGAGCGCGCCGCGGCCAGCGCCGTTCACCGAACAATCCGCTGCGGTCGCGGGGATGTTGAGCGCCCGCGTCGGCACGCGACCGGTCAGGAAATCGTCGGCGCTCTCGGTATCCTGGCGCGGGCAGGCGGGAATGGCCGAGAAGAGCGGCACCTTGTCGTTGGCATCCCAGCGCATGTAGACGTCGCCGACCCGGGCCCGCATGACGCCCGCCCAGTCGGATGCGCCGACGCGCGCGGCCGCGTGCGCCAGCAGCGATCCGGTCTTGAAGATATCCGTGACCTCGGCCGGGCAATTGGCGAGCGCTTCCTTCAGATCCTCGGTCGGATTGCCCTTGTTGGCCTGGATCTTCTCGCGGCTCTGCTGCCAACTATTGGTATAGCCTTCGCGGATCGACTTGTAGCCGGTCATCTCCTCGACGATGCCGGACATATTGTCGTCGCCCTTCGCAATTTGAACCATGCGATTGGCAAGACGACAGTCGTTTACCTGAATAGAGTTCAGGAAATTGGTCGCCGCCTCCATCTTTGAAATAATATTACCCATCTTCTCGTCCAGCGTTTCCAGAAGATACTGGAAGGCGACGGCCGGCGCGGCCTGCAGGATCGTTTCCAGCTTCTGGACCAGATAATCGGGATCGAGGAACGACATGCCGCCAAGGAACATGTCGATGCCGCCGCAGCCCGCCTTCACCTTGGGCAGCGTCAGGCTCATCAGATAGTCGTCATGGACATCGACCCGGCCCGACATGCCACCGGCGGTGACATAGCCGCGTGTCTGGTCCTCGAAGCTGCCGGGCGAAGTATAGGTGACATTATCGAACCAGCTCTCGGCCCAACCCTGGGCGTGGGCCGGAACTGTCTGGCCGCACGAAGCGACAATCAGGACCAGCGTGGAGATCAGGCGCCGATGGGAAATGACCATGACGAATTTCCTTGAGACGAAAGAGCGAAATACGGGCCGCCTGCAGCGCCATGGCGCGAGCCACTAACCTTGCAAATCTGGAGTGATGATCCATAAATGCGCGGATGATCGAGAGGCGTATCAAGGTGGATCTGGCGGCAACGATCGACAGAAGCCCGGCAGTTGCGCTGCTGGGGCCTCGACAGGTCGGCAAGACGACGCTGGCTCAGGAGATCGCCAGGATGCGTCCCTCGCTCTATCTCGACCTTGAATCCGAGGCGGATCGTGCGCGTCTGGCGGAACCGGAACTCTATCTTGCCGGGCATGAGGACAAGCTGGTCATCCTCGATGAAGTTCATCGTGCGCCCAACCTTTTCCAGATCCTGCGCGGCGTGATCGACCGGGGGCGTCGCAAGGGATTGCGAAGCGGCCGCTTCCTGTTGCTCGGCTCCGCGTCGATCGAACTTCTGCGGCAATCGGGAGAAAGCCTGGCTGGCCGGATCAGCTATCTCGAAATGCGACCGCTGGATGCGCTCGAAATTCCCGAGGCGCAGATTGAGCGATTGTGGGCACGCGGCGGGTTTCCCGACAGCTTCCTTGCGAAAAGCGACGCACTGAGCCAGCGCTGGAGACAGGATTTCATCCGCACCTATCTGGAGCGCGACGTGCCCATGCTGGGGCCGCGCATTCCTGCGGAAACCTTGCGACGCTTCTGGACGATGCTCGCCCATCATCAGGCGGGTTTGCACAATGCCGCCGAACTCGCCCGCTCGATCGGCGTCGATGGCAAGACCATAGCGACCTGGCTCGACCTGTTGGTCGACATGTTGCTCGTTCGCCGTCTCGAACCCTGGCACAGCAACAGCGGCAAGCGCCTGGTCAAGAGTCCGCGCATCTATGTGCGCGACAGCGGCCTCGTTCACAGCCTGCTTGGCCTTGCAACCATCGACGACATTCTGGGGCATCCCGTCGTCGGCGCCAGTTGGGAAGGTTTCGTGATTGAAACTCTGATCGCCGCCGCGCCGGAAGGAACGCAGGCCCATTTCTATCGCACGTCGGCCGGCGCTGAAATCGATCTGCTGCTCACACTCCCTGGGGGCAAGCGCTGGGCCATCGAGATCAAGCGCAGCCTCACACCCAAAGTGGAACGCGGCTTCCATCATGCTTGCGCCGATCTCGAACCCCAGCGGCGTGTCGTCATTTATCCTGGGCGCGAACCGTTCCCGCTCGGCCACGGCATAGAGGCAATGCCACTTGTATTGCTGGGCCAGCAACTGGTGGCGCAGCACTGAGCAGACAGGGACAACGGGCGGAACTCTGCTGGAACATTGCAACACGGGCGGCACAGCTCTCATGGCCGCCTCCCGCTCTGCTCGCCTGTCCCACCGACGATCCCGGTGAATTTCGACATGGCGCGCACGCCGATCGCTGCCCGGGTACCGGTCAGCATCCGGGCAGCAAGCCATGCATTACGCGCGATGTTGACGCCATGGTCAGTGCCGATCGCGATCGGTACCATACGACCCGGATCAGCCAGTGGCCGCACCCATGCGACCGGGTTCCCGACCCAGGGAAGGCCCAGGCGCCCCGATCTCAGCGCCGCCTCATCTTGTCGCAACGTTCGGACCTGCCAGCCATAGCGTCCGCGGAATGCGAGAAGCTTCGTCCAGAGATCGCCGCAGGGCAGGCAGCCGGACGCCGTGCTCATCTCGATCACATAGAGCGATGCCTGGCCGCGCAGCATGGTCTCGAAGTCGGGCGGAAAATCGCGCGTCACCGGCACGCGGGTCAGCCACTCACGTAACTCGGCTTCGGTTGCAACGGGATGAATCGCCGCGCGCATCGCCTGCTCTCGCGTGATGGGCTGCGCGCAGGCGGGGACCGGAGAGCCGGACAGCAGCACAATACCAAATATCAGCGGGAGCTGTCCGACTTCGGCAATGCTACCTTGAAGGTAAGGGGATTTTTTCTTACAATCCGTTTTTGGAAGGACGAGTCTTATGAATGCAGTCACCATCACGACCAGGGGGCAGATCACGCTGCGCAAGGAACTGCTCCAGCACCTTGGCGTCCATCCCGGCGACAAAATCGGCTTCGATAAGCTGCCGGGCGGCGAAATCCGGATTCGGGCGGTCAGGCCAAAAGGCAAGATTGTCGATTTCGTCGGATGCCTGAAGCGGGAGGGCCAACGGCCTGTCTCGATTGAAGAGATGAACGAGGCGATCCGGAAGGGCTGGGCAGGCCAGTTGTGAAGATCACTGCCGATACCAATATTCTCGTTCGGGCGGCGACGCAGGACGATCCTGTGCAGGGGCCTATTGCCGCAAAACTCATCAAGGAGGCCGAGGTCGTTGCCGTGGCGATTCCGGCCTTGTGCGAGTTTTGCTGGGTGCTGAGAAGCGTCTTTGACTTCACGCCGGCAAGGATTGGCACCTCTATTCGGTTTCTCTTCGAAGCTGACAATGTCGCGATGGATCGACTGGCAGCGGAAGCGGGGCTCGCGCTGCTCGAGGCTGGTGGCGATTTCGCGGATGGCGTTATCGCCTACGACGGTCAATGGCTCGACGGCGAGATCTTCGTCAGCTTCGACAAGACCGCCGTCAAGCTGCTTGCAGCCGCCGGGCGCAAGGCCATCGTGCCGAAGTGATTGTGGATGATACTGGAAGGTCATCGCTCGCGTCCTGATCCGACATCGACGAGATCGCCGCCGATCACGCGCGGATCGGTCGAGGAGACCGGGCCATTGGCCAGCGCATCGAAGAAGCCGTCTTCCTCGCCCGCGCCGGTCAGCCACTGCTCGGGGCGTATATCGCCGCTCAGCAATCGCACGGCCTGATAGGCCATCTGCGCAAGATTGGGATATGTCTCGACACCTGCGGCAATCACCATGCGCTGGGGACTGCCCCGACGGATGACCATGGTGGTCGGCGTCACCTCGACCCCGAAACGCTGCTTGAGGTCGGGCCTGCGATCGAGATCCATCAGGCTTACCTGCCAGCCCATGTCGTCCTGGAACCGCTGGACGATCGGCCACTGCACCTTGCAATAGCCGCAGGACTCCCGGGCAAACATAACAAGCGCAAATTCCCCGGCGTGCGCACGCAGATATTGACGGCGCACCTGATCCTTCTGCGCGCCCAGCGCATCGCGTGCCTCGCCGACCATCGGATTGGCAGCCTTGGCGTTGAGTTCGGGATGGGTCAGCATGGCAAGTTGGGTCACGCCGGCAAAGGCGCGGGCCTTGCGCCTGGCAAAATCCTGCAGCCGCCAGAAATCCGCGACCGCGTCGATCGTCAGGACGGTTGCAGCATAGTCGCGCTGCTCCACGATGAGCTTGGCGATCCGGGGCGGCGACCATTTGGCCAGTTCCACCATTGGCGGGATGACGGGCTTGGGGACCGTCTCTTGCCGTACATCTTCTTCCGCGCCAGATTTGGGGGTCTCGTACCACCAGTAGCCTCGTGCCGTACGATCGCCCGCGCTCGCAGGCGCCGTTTGCGCGCATGCAGGACCGGGGGTCAGGAGCAAGGCCATGCCCAGGATGAGCATGTGCTTCACAGCAGCTTCTCCATGCGCGTGAGCCGCTCGATCGCCACCGGGCCGTAATAGCGGCTGTCATATCCGTCGGGATGCCGCGAACCGACGAAGATCATCCCCTCGGGAATGCGCGGGCTTTCCGGCTGCCAATGCGTGAGTGCCTTGCCATTGCGTGCAGCAGGTTTGCTCACGCCCAACAGAGTGCCATTGCAATAATACCAGCCATTCAGGGCCAGCCCGCCAATCCCATGCCTCTCGACCATGCTGATCCGGTCGCCAGGCAGACAGAGCGCATATTTGGTGATGGCGACGGGCTTCGGGCCGGCTACGGGATCGGACAATGTGAAGGATATGAGGTCGCCGCGATGAATCGGACCCGGAGAGCGATGGACGACCCACGCGTCGATCGACGGCGTCATGACCAAGGTGATCTGCGGCATCGCCCACCAGGCAAAGAGACCGATGGGCAGCACGATCCCATAGGCCTTAAGCAGCTGGGCAGGCCGCGCCGGTTGCCCAAGACCGCTTGCGCCGAGCGCTACGGCCGCCCGGAGCGGCAGATCCTTGAGTTCGCGCCAGAGGCGGTTACCGGCTCGCCAGGTGAGCAAGAGCATCTCGCACCTCCTCCTTGCCGCCAAGGCGGCCATATTCCTCGAGCAATCCCGATAGGGCAGCGTCGCCCAGCACGATGTGCGCGGCTCGCGGGCTGGCTTCGTCACGCTCGCAATAAGGGAGGGTCGGATCGCCCGGGACCATCGCCAGCGCGGGCACCTGGGTGACGCCATGCTGGCGGAACACCAGGGGATCGACGATGACCTGCACGTCGCGCATTGCGCAGGCAGGGCCTTCGCAACCGGGATCGCGGCGCAATATGGCGGCCGACAATTTCGCCATCGGCGCCACTTGCCGCATACCGCCCGGCATGCCGCGGAAGGCCATGACGCCGCCTGCGCGTTCGAGCTGCCCGGCATAGGTGCGCAGCGTCTCGACCGGCATGGACGAGGAAACGAACAGGACGGGAACGCAGTGTTTCGCACCACCGGTGGATACGACTCCGGCCAGCGCTGCCTCTTCGGGCTGTTCAAGGCCCAGGGCCTGGGCGATACGACGGCTCGCAGCCTCCCGCTCGAGGGCCAATGCATCGCGGGCCGCCACGACATCGGCCTCCACCCGTTTCGCCATGGCCGGATCCTGCTTGCGCCTGTTGATCCCCTCGAACGCACGGCGCTGCGCGGCGGCATCGGCTTTGGCCGGTAGAACGGGTGAAGAGGGCTTGGCGGTCTTTGCTTTGTCGGCAGCGAGCTTCACGCGCTCCATCGCCGCCTCGCCCTGATCCTGGATGCGCGTACGGGCGTTGCCGTTCCGCTGCTGACCAGCCGCACTCTGCGGTTCGCTTGCCCCTGCCAGCAGCGGGGCAAGGGCAATGGCTGCCAGGAGGAGCGCGCGGCTAGTTGTTGATCGTTTGCATATAGACATCGATCTTGTCCTTCATGTCGATCTGGATTTCGGATTGGGCGCGCGCCTCGACTTCCGCATAATATTCCGACAGGTCCATTCGCGAGAAATCGAGCGCCTGGAACTCCTCGGGCGTGAAGCCCCGGCAATAGGGCTGCTTGGGCGTGCCCCAGCCGACCGCGCTGAAAGCCTTCAACTGCGGCCGGCCCTGTTCCTGGATGATCCGGCCGAGCTTGGTGTTGAAGCAGCAATGGCCGCGGGCCTTCTGGACGCAGATGCCAAGGATCTTCGAGGAGCAGTAGCTGCCGACCTCATGGCACATGCCCGACCCGCGCAGCATGCCCACTTCCATGTCCTGTTGGTCGCAACCGGAAAGCAGGAAATCCATCATGAAGTTGATGGCGAGACTGATCGCGATCGATGTGGGGTCAATGCCGACAACGATCGCATTGGCACCCGCGCTTGCGGCCTGGCCCGCCGTCGCGCCGGCCTTGAACGCGCCATAGGCCGCTTTCATGCCGGTGAATACGCCCTTGGCAACAGCGATCTTGGTGCCGATCGACGAGATCGAACCACCCATGCCGTCCTTCACGATCTTGCCCTTGTCCTTGCAGCAGTTCGAGAAGGTGGTCTTGAGCCCGGCCGGGCGGCACCGCGCGGCGCGGCCCGAGAAAATCTCGATCGTGCCAAGACAATTGCCGTCGGCATCGACGCCGCCATCCGCCTCGACACCCGGATCGTCGACGACCGGATCATCGACGATCGGGTTGGCGTTGGTGTCGATGCAGGCGTTGGGGGAACAAGTCGGCGCGCCGCCGCTGGCCGGCACGGCGCACGCATATTGATCGCCAAGCGGGCAGTGCATCGCCCCGGCCGAATCCGCCTCGCAGCGCGTTTCGCCGATCGGGCACATCCAGCCGCCCAAGCCGGTCAGGTGGCAGCTTGCCGTCTCGCCGTCATCGGCCGCATCGCCATTGCCGTTCAGATCAACCGCGCACAACTGCTGGGCCATGACGGTCGCCGGTACCAGCGACAGGCTCGCCCCGACAAACAGGAGCGTCGAAAGAAGGCTGCGCACCGGCGTCATCGCACGGCACCCGTGCAGATCATATCCGCGCCGCCCAGACGTACCGTCTGCATCATCACCACCGCTTCGGGGAAATCGTCGATGCAGCCGCAGCCCTGCACCAGTTCCTCGCCCTCGCCCGCGGGGCAGACATTGCTGTCCTGGCAGGCGTGATAGAAAAAGTCCCAGCCTGTTGGATTGGTCTGCTTCGAACCGGTCACGCCATCAGGAGCTGCGGCGCTATTGGCCTGTGCCTTGCGCGTCTTGCAGATCGGTTCGCAGGCATTGACGCTGCCACGATCCGGAAGCGCAAAATTGCGGGTCGTGAGGCTATGGCCGCCATCGGCCGTCCGCACCCGGTCGGCCAGCAACGTCTCGGTCGAATGATCGATGATATAGGCGCCGCGCGACAGATCGGGCTGCGGTGTCGTGCCCAGTTCGACTGTGCAGGCATAAGAGCGCCGGCGTTCGAAGAAATCGCGGCTGATCCGCGTCATGCAGGCGCCCGTGCCCATCAACCGGCTCTGGGCCAAGGAGGTAAGGCCCGTCCCGACGCCATTGCGAAATGTCGTGACGCCGTCCACTTCTTCGTCGGCAAGACGGCAGGCACCGTTCGCCGCATAACCCGAGCAGGTATCGACAATGCGTTCGCTTACACGGCAGCTGGCATCGACCTTCGCGTCGATCTGGGCGAACACCTCGCCTTCATTGCCGACCGCCACGCGGACGGAAATCACATGCTGGCCCCTGGTGAGCCAGGGCTTCAGATCGAGCGCGGGATAACCGTGCCAGGTCTTCTTCCGCTCGCATTTGGCAGGTGGAAATCCCTCGCCGGTCCAGCTGGAAAGGTCCGAGAGGATCAGCTCGCCGTCGATCCGCACCTGGATCCAGTCGTCCATATAATAATGTGACAGCACGGCTGAGAGCAGGCGATCGGGATCTTTTACATCGAGGGTCATCGCAAAGTCGAAGAGCTGGCAACTGCCGCCTTTCAGGCTGTCGTCACGCGGCGAGCCCAGCAGAAACGAGACACTGTCCGCGCCGCTCATAGTAGTGGCATAGCCGCCGGAAATTCTGTCGATGATCTTGTCCACGCTTGTTTCTTCCAGCGTGATCTGACGCATGACGCTGCAACTCTGCTTGACTTCAGATCTCCCGGTTCCGGTCGACGAGGCCGACAGCGCCTGGAACAGGCTGCTCCCCTGCGCCGCCGCATAGGCGTCGCCGGCGATCACATTCGGATTAGCCTTGTAGGCCGTCGCGCCAACCTGGGGTTGCGATGCGCAGGAGGTGGTCTGCGCACCCGTATAGCGGATCACCGGGCCTTCGATGGAAGCCTGGGCAACGCCGATACGCGGATCGCTCGTGGTGAGGGCGCCCACTACACCGCCACCCAGATCCTTGAGCACCGAGGCCATATTGCCCCAGACGAGATTGGTGCCACAGCTGTTGTTGACGCAGTAACAGCCGGCAAGATCGGTTAGCTCGACCTCGGTGAGCTTGAGCGATCCCGACGCGGCCGTATCCCACCGGAAGAAACGGCAGGCATTCCAGCTGCCCGGCGCACAGGAAATGAGCCCGTTGGCGCAGATCCCTGAAACCGGCACAGGCACCGTCATCGCTTCATCGAAACTGCCGTCGAGATCGCGGTCGCGCGAAATGCTGAGCGTGCCGATATCTCCGCTCGCATTGGGCTGCGCGAGCAGTTCGAGCAAAGTCGCGCTTTTCTGGCAGGCGAGGTTGGGCGTGAACGTCCTGGAGGAATCGACCGTGCTGATCGACTCTCCGGCAAGGCCCGGCGTCACATAATGCCCAAGGATCGCGTCGCTATCAGCACTCTTCGCTCTCGCAGCCTCGGCCGCGATGCGGGCACGATCCTCCGCGGTCTGGGCATGAAGCGGCACTGGCAGGCTGAATGCCGCCACAAGAAGCAGAGCGCGCTTCCTCATGGCCGGATCTCGCTCGGGATGATCCGCCGGGATCCGCGCCGCAGCCGGAACAGGAGCGTGGATGGAACCGGGCCGGGCAGTTCCGCCCGAAACACAGCCTGTCCTTCAAAAACGGTCAGCGTGGCCACGATGACATGCGGCGAGGAGGGGTGGACCGCATCATCGTTGGTTGTGGCCACGCCGACCGCCCGGCCGACGTCGCTGGGGCTATGCGACGCCGGTCTAGCCGCGCGCGTTCCGCCTGGCTCCGTGGGGTGACGGGAAGGCCATCGGCTGATTCCAGGCGTATGCGCGCGGAGCGGAAGAGACGGATCGCTCATGGCGTCGAAACTCCGGCGCAGCAGATCGTCTTCTCGAACAGCATGAACTGGGCGTTGTCCTTACCCGGCGCGTGCTTGGCCGACGTCCAGAGCGCACCTGGCCGGCCGACATTGACGCAACTGCCGCCCTTGACCGGCTCCATCAGCTGGAACTTGTAGCGGCTCTTGGTCCAGACCCGCTGGGGTATGAACGAGCAGCCGTCCGCCGAACTGATGGTGAGCGCGCCGAGCCGGCCCATCATGAAGACGCCGCGCGCGGCAAGCCCCGCCCAGGCTTCGACACTGTCCCCGAAATGGATATCGCCCGCTACCGGATAGGTCGCGCCCCAGGAACCCATGCACCAAAAGAGCGGATCGACGACCTTGCCGGCGGCTGCGGCTGCGCTGTCGGCCATGCAGGCAAGGCCTGCGGCGGGATTGCCGAAGAGGATCGCTTCGGGCTGGATGATCGCGCCCAGCGTGGCCGATTGCCAGGTCGGCAGCACTTCAGTGATCAGCGCTACATCGAAGCCATTGTCCTCGATGCACGGCAGGTCGGTGAACATGTCGAGCATCTTCCAGACCGGGGCGATATAATAATGCATCTGCGCGAACATCTTGCGCGTATTGGTACCGTCCGAGATGCTGGTCTGGCTGCCCTGGAGCCTGCCGCCGGTCGGCATGATGTCGGCGCCGAGCGCCATCATGCAGCCCGGTTCGGTCACCACGTCGACCATGCGATTGGGCGACCAGAAGCTGACCTTGACGCCGAACCAGAAGGTCACACCGTTTCGGCAGGCGCACAGCGGCTTGGAGGCGGACTGGGCATCGAGCGCCTTACCCAGCGGATCGCTCGGACCCACCTTGACGCCGCCGATGGTGATCGGGAAGATGCAGTTCCAGCGCACCTTGGTGATCGGGTTGAACACCGTGCCCGCCTCGCATTTTGAGGCATGCGCGGGAGCCGCGACCGCCAGTGCGGCAAAGCCGCAGCCCAGCGCGAGCAATCTGCGAAGCGACGATAGTTTCATCGCACTGCCCTCCGGTCGGTTTTGCGCCTGTCGACCTCGGTCAGCACCAGCTTCTGTCCGGCCTGCGCGACGATCACCGGCGCAACCGTCAGGCCAAGCCGCGCCTTGACGCGTTCCTCGAGCAGGAAGAGCGCCCTGCCGTGACGCTCGCCGAGCGTGATCGCGTCGGCATCGCCGGGGCCGCCGGCCGCCAGCAGGATGAAATCGGCCGGCCTCGCGGTGCGCAGCGCCCAGGCGAGGTCGCGCGGATGGACCACGATGAGCCGCTGCGGGAGCGACACATAGGCCAGGGGATTGAAGCTATAGCCCCTGGCGTAGAGCAGCTTGCCGTCGGGGAGCCGGATGTCAGAATCGAGGGTATAGAAGGGCACGACCGTCCGGGCCCTGTCTGCCTGGGCGATCCCGAGCGTCGCCGCCTTCATCGCCGACCAGTTC
This sequence comes from Sphingomonas sp. IW22, assembly GCF_041321155.1. GTDB lineage: Bacteria > Pseudomonadota > Alphaproteobacteria > Sphingomonadales > Sphingomonadaceae > Sphingomonas. The sequence continues at coordinate 16,198 of NZ_JBGGWB010000008.1, forward strand.
TCGCGCGGCCCGAAGGCACTCTTCATCTCGGGCACATGCGCGGCCCGGCCCTCAATCTCGCTCAGCGCGTCGGTCTCGGCGATCGGCCAGGTACGCCCGATCTTGCTGGTCGCCGCCATGCTCATCGAAGGCGTCAGCACAGCCATAGTCGTCGCGACCGCAGCGAGCAGGGGCAGGAGAGGACAGCGACCGAAATGCCGATGCAGCGAACTATCGACCATGGCGCCGTCTCCAATAAGGCTGAGAATTCTCGCGATCCTCGCCTATCGCGGCGCTGATGAGGGCCGCCATCGCGACGATCGCCGTGACGGCCACGAGAATGCGGAACAGGGTCGGCACCGCCGGGAGCTGCCAGGCGATGAAGGACTGCACCAGGAGCAGACCCTGGCTGCCGATCATGAGGCGGATCGGTCCCGGCGCGGGCGTGGAGGAGAAGATGCCGTTCATGGCCGCGCGCCTCCTCGAATAGGAAGGCCAGGATGCATCGGGCAACCGCGGGCCAGCCAATAGCCGTACAGAACCGGACCCAGGCAGGAGAAGACGAACAGTAGCCTGGGATAGGCAGCCGGTTCATCCCACCAGACCAGCCTGACGATGATGATCCCCAACGCCAATAGCAGCTGGATCGCCAGGCACATGCGCCGCGACCAACGCGCATCCTCTTCCTTGCGCGCTTTCCAGCAAGCATAGGTCTCGATGCTGATCATCGATCGGCCGGTTCCGGGCGCGAATGCCGATTCAGAGGGGAGCATGTCGGTCATGCGGGCTCGATCTTCGCCTCTTCCGGATCGGCCGGACGCAGACGGCAGTAGAGCCCGAACAAAGCTTCTTCGATGAGCGGCCAGAGGCAGACGATGCCAAGCCACAGGCCGTAGAGCGTGACGGGCCAGCCGATCAGGAACATGAACGGAATGAGCGGGACAACGGCCCAGCAGCTTTGCAGGAGCGGACCCAGAACGGGGTGTCTGGCGTCCTTGAGGAACCCGGCAAGCAACTCGTCAGCCGTCTTGAGGCTGCGTGTGCATTCGCCATTGGCCTCGTGAAGCGTCAGGATCGCGCGACCCAGAAAATCATTCTGGCTCTCTCCAGGATAGCGCTTGCACCGGCACATCACGCCGAAGTCCTCGATCATCCTGGGCGTGAACGGTTCTATCCTGTCCGTCATTTGTGCCTCCATTTCCGCAAGCGCGAGAGAAGCATCCCGCATGCACCCGACAGGCCGATCAGCAGCATCCCGCTCGCAAAGCAGGCGGCCGCCACGATGAGTCCCGTGCGGACCGTCTTGAGCACAGGCTGGTCGAGCGCGATCCCGGCCGCGATGACGAGACAGCCCATCATGCAGGTCTCGATGGCCACCAGCCGCAGGCGCCACTGGAAGGCGGCCGCTTCGGCGCGCTTTGCCACACGCGCCTCGATCAGCGCCTCGATCGCCGGATCCTTTTCCCACTCGAGCGCGAGCTGGTCGGGATGGGGAAGGGCCTTGTGTGTCATGCGACCCTCCAGCCTTCAGGGCCGACACCGCCCAGCACCTCGACCGGATCGACGCCGGCCAGTTCGCACACCGCCTCCAGCGGATTGCGGCCGGCCCGCACCAGCGCCTCGAAGGCGGCGACCTCATTGGGCGCCGAGGTGTTGATCCAGTAGCTGAAGGGATCGACCACCAGCCGCGCGATGCCGAGCCCGAGCGGGCTATCGATGAAGACCTCGCTATAATGGGGTTTGGCATTGCGGACCGATTTCAACAGGTCGAGCACGAACCCCGAATAGTCGAGGATCTTGTTGTCGACAGCCTTGTCATAGGTGGAGCCCTGCAGCAGGAATTTGGTCGCGGCGTTTTCCAGGATGACCTGGCCCGTGCCGCCGAAGAGCATGAGATCATTCATGCTCTGGAGGACGATGCCGAAACTGCCCTGATATTTGCGCGCGCGCCGATAGCCCTGACCGAACGCCTCGGCGAGGCGCGAGAGATCCTGCCCGTCGCTGCGCGTCATGAACTGCGCGGCCTCGTCGCACAGGACGAAGCGGGGCTTGTCGCGTGCGGAAAGATAAAGTTCCTGCGTGACGGCGTTCACCACCACCATCACGATCACGTTGAAGAGATCGGGCAGGGACTTGAGCCGTTCGAGTTCCAGCACCACGAACTCGTCGCGGGAAATGTCGAAGGTCGAGGGGCCGTTGAAGAAATGGCCATAGGCACCCTGCGACCCGAAATCGCGCAGATTGAACGCGAGCTCGCGCGCGACCGGCACGAGATGATCGACCCGGTCCAGATCGGAGACGGCATTGTCGGGATAGCGGCCGAGCCAGTCGCGCACCGCGTCGATGCCATCTACGCCCCGTCCGCTATCGACCGTCCATTGCACGGCGGACTTGAGAAGGTTCCATTCCGACGTGGTGACGGGCTTGCGCGTCGAGGCATTGGCCATCTCGGCGACGATCGCGACCGCCATGGCAATGGCCGACTGCTTGTCCTCGCCATCGAGCGCCAGCCCCATGTCGAACGGGTTGAGAACGAGGCGCTCCTCGCCGATGTCGATATAACGCCCGGAACAGAGCGTGCAGAGCTTCCTGTAGCTGCCACCGATATCGATGATGCGAATGAGCGCGCCTTGCGCATAATATTGCTGGCAGAGATTGTTGAGCAGGAAGCTCTTGCCCGCGCCCGACTCCGCCGAGACGATGAAATTATAGTTGTTGATGCGCGGATCGAAGAGATCGAGCGTGATCAGCTGGCCCTTGCGCCCGACATAGAGCAAGGCCGGGCGGCCACCGCCGCGAAAGTCGGTCTGCACCGGCGCCATCAAGGTCGCCGCCTTGACCGGCATACGGAAGTCGCGCTCCAGCAGCTTCAATGTGCGCTTCTCCGGGTAAAGCCCGAAGGGCAGGCTGGCGGCGAGCAGTACCGGCAGCAGATAGCTCTCCTCCTGCACCATGAAAGGCAGGGGTTCGGATTCCCAAAGCCGCTTGGCCCGCGCCGCCATCTCCCGTGCCTGCGCGCTGTCGCGGCCGAACACCCACATGGTCGGGATCACCGAGACGAACCGGCTGTTTGACGCCTCGTCCAATATCCAGCCGATCTCCTCAATCTGCTTGCCGACCTCGACCGCGAAGCTGCCGGCCGCCTTCTGCGCCGAAAGGATCTGCGCGCGCTTGTGGATCTCGAACTGCGAATGATCGAAGAGGACCGAAAGACAATAGAGGAACGGTCCGCCGATCTGGTCGCTGTCCTCGGCGCTCCCGCGCATGCCGCCCATGAGCCGGTTGGCGCGCTCGGCGGTGATCCGCCGCGCCGGGGCCTTGGGCGTGAGGCATCGCGCGACCTGGTTGCCCAGAAAGACTTCGGGCCCTTCGAAAAAGAGGTCCGGTCCTGCCTCGATGATCTGGCGCGCAACCGAGGGCGCGGGCATGCCGCCGACGCTTTCACTGAGGAACACGCCGGGCGCGGGGGCAAAGACGCCGTTGAAGATCCGGCGATAGAAGCTCACAAGTTCGTCTGGTGGCAAGCGCCGAATGCCCATCTTCGCCAGCTGCTCCTCGACCTGGCGGCGAAGATCCGCACCGAGCTTCACCCGCGTCTTGATGACGAGGAACAGCCGGAAATCGCGTACCGGAATCGAATGCAGCGCATCGAGCCCCCTGGTTCCGCGACGCAGATAGTCGGCCGTGCGCCGGGCCGAGGCCTGGACCAGCGGGTCCGGTCGCACCTTGAGGTCGAGATAGGCGTCGAGCGCCGGATCGATCAGCGGATCGGCGAAGGTGATGAGCTGGAGGACCGTGCCTTCAGGGAAATGGATGTTGAGAAGGCCAAGCAGCGCTTGGCTGACATGGGCGAACATATAGGCGGTGGGCACGAGTTCCCAGGCCTGGCCCCAACCATCGTCGATACAGAGGAAAGCTTCTTCTTCCTCGACCCAGGCGACCATCGGCAGGAAGTCCGAATAGGCGTCGCGGGTCACGGCGGCGCGCAGCCGCTGATAGCTAAGCGTCCTGTGGGCGTTCGTGCTCATGGCCGCTTCTCCGGCGTGATCGCCATCGGCGCGGCCTCTTGCGTCGGCGCGTCCACGGCGCCCGGCTCGGTCGCGCGCATCGTGCGCAGCACCGGCGGGGCAGGGCTGCGTCCACCCGGCTCGACCAGATAGTCGCCCACGACCCAGGCCGGCCGATTGAGGATCGAGTAGACATAGCGCGCCATGTAGAGCCGGTCGGGCCGCTGCTTGTCGGCATAGGGCAGGATCAGCGTGCGGATCGTGCGCGACGGGCGAAGCATCGGCGAACCGGCCCCCTCGATCACCGCGCCGACATTGCCCTGCCCAGCTTGCGGCGACACCGCGACGGCGGCGGCCGCTTTCGTGCTGGCCTTGCCCGGCACGGGCGCTCGCCCCTTCCGGTCGGGACTGAGCAGCTTGCGGTCATTGGTGACAGACGGATCGGATTTTGACGCCCGTCCGGCAACCGCGTCGGCATAGGCCTGATCCGGATGGATGCACTGGCCATGGTCGCTGTTCTTGCAGGAGAATTTCTCGCTATAGGGCGACATCATCGATCCGACGGTGGCGCAGCCGGAAAGCGTGAGAAGCGGCAGACCAAGAAACGGCATGACAGCCAGGCAGGGATGAAATCTCTTCATGGCTTTGACTCCAGAAGGGGGCGCATCAGAACTTCACTCCCGCGCCGGGCTTGATCTCGAGGGTCGCGCCCTCCTGGATCACCACGACGACATCCTTGGCCGCGCCCACCTCGACGATGGGACCGGCCTGCCGCGCGAGATCGAGATAGAAATCGGTGAGCTTGTCGGACGATTTGGAGAGACCGCCGGCAATGCCCGACTTCGCGGCATCGCCCGCGTCGAGCGTGCGGACCGTTCCCAGCGCCGAGGTCGACATGTTGCCGAACGTGCCCTCGACCGACTGGGATATGCCGCTGATGGTGCCGGCGATGAAGGCGCGCGCCAGCGTGGCTCCGGCCCGCGTCACCACCTTGCCCGACAGGCCCTTCTTGCCATCGGTATCGACGAAGAAGCCCTTGACCGGCTGATCAACGATGGAATGTTCGTCGAAGTCGACGCAGGACAGCGAGACGAGCTGGACCTCGACTCGTTCCTTGGCGAGGCTGCCCGTGGCGTTGCCGATCACGAAGCATCCGGCAAGGTTCGCCTTCACCTCATTGGGCAGCACCGCAGGTGCCTGCACACGGGCGATGATGGGTTCGGGATTACTGGTCGCGTCCCGGCTCGCCAGCGCGTCGATCCCGGTCAGAAGCCGTGCTTTCATGAAACCAGGCGGCAAATAGATCGTCCGATTCTTTTTTTTGGACGAAGCCGAGGCATCGGCGCCCTGAGCCACGACCTGGCCGGTCGCCGTCCCGATCGCGCCCACCGTCTTCTCGACCGGCGGCGCGGGCGGGGCAGGCGGCGCTACCGGGCCGCTGGGCGGCGCCGGCAGCTTGTCCGCGTCCGCGCTGACGTCGCCGGTTTCCGGGGGATAGGGAAGGGCGGGCACGCTGTCCGGCAGGGCAGGCGGGAGATCGCCATCGACGCCCCCGGCCGCCCCGCGCCCCGGCGAGCGTGATCCAGGGACGACCTTGCCCTCCTCGATCGCGCTGATCCGGTCGCCGAGCAGTTGCTGTCCATCCAGGACCTTCCTGAGGTCACCGCGCAGCTTCACCTCGAGGCTGTCGCCGCGCAGGCCCGCACCCATGTTGAGCGAGGACGCGGGGTTGGCGGGCTTCGCCTCTTCCTTGCTGCCGGAGACTGTATAAAGGCCGATCCCGATGGCGCCGACCGCGACACCGACGGCAAGTTGGCGCGCGCGCAGCTTCTGGCGGGCGGAAAGCTTGCTCCATTGCGCCTTCCAGTCGAGGAGCGCCGGCGCGGAACGGCGCATCGCCTCATCCCTTTCCCGCGCGCCTTCGCCGGCGAGATGGGCCTGATAGGGCGACAGCTCTTCCTGTTCCTGTGCCGGATCCTTGTCCATTTCGCCGCTCATTGCCCGGCTCCCCGGCGAACGACGACAAGTCGGGCCGTTTCACCGGCATCGAGACGGACCCGGTCCAGGGTGAGCGAGAAAATGCTTGTCCCAAACACCGGATCGACCAGCAGCCGTTCGTCGAGCGCCACCGGGGCGGCCGCGCGCAGATGATATTCGGAAGCTGAAAGGCCGGCGCCCTCGACCGTGATACGCCGCCGTTCGGTGATCGACAGGCCGGGCGCCGCCGCTATGCCGACCGTGCCGCCGGACGGCGCGACCTCGCTGAACGAGGCAGGGATGCGATCGTCGAGCAGCGACAGGGTGATCGAGACGGCGCGGTCCTCGTCGGCGAGCGCCGCCATCAACTCATTGTTCGCCTGCGCGCGCTGGCGCGCGCCCGGCATCAGCACCACCGTCTGCGCCGGAATCTCCGCCGGCTCGGCATAGAGCGGGTAGGTGGCGCCGTTGCAATGCACGAAGAATTCGGAGGGCTGCGTCACATAGGTGCGCGTCACCTGGCCGGCATCGTCGATCTCGCGGGCCAGGAACTTGATCCAGGCATCCGCGCCGCCTTTCTCGACGGCGAGGCCCTTTTCAGCCGAGAATTTGATATCCTCGATCTCGCCGCCCTCGCACACGATATGGTTGATGTCGCGGTTGGACAAGCGGATATGGCTGGTCTGGTCGGGCAGCGCGTGGATCGTCTGCGCCGACACCGGCGCTGCACCGAGGAGAAAGCAAAGCGTCAGGACGCGGCGCATCGGCGCGCCGCGGTTAGCGGGTTTCGGCATCGAACTGCTCCTCGGAAAGACGCGTCAGCCAGAACCGGCCATTTTCGATGGCGTAGCCGATGCGCAATATGCCCCGGAATTTGCGGATCACGCCGCCGATGACGCGCACCTTCTCGACCGGCACCACGATCTCATGCGCGGTCCACCGCACCGGCTGATCGCCCCGGATATAGGTGGCGATCGACAGAGTCGGATTGTTCGCCAGTTCGTCGAGCACGGCATTGAGGCTGTCGCGCATCGCCCCATAGGCGGAAGGATGTGCGAGCCCGAGCAGCTCCTGGAACTGGCGGTCAGCCGAATAGGCCGACCAGGTGCCCGACAGCGCGACAATGTTGCGCGTCATCGCGACGATATAGGCTTCGGACGGCTTGTTGCCCGAGACATGCAGATCGCCGGTGGCCCCGAAGGGCACGATGATGGTGCGGGCATTCTGGTTGGTCGTGTAGATCACCACGCCCAGCACTGCGGTGACGCCGAACATGCCGGCGATGGCGACCTTGAGCAGCCGGTTCTCCTCGAAGAGGTTCGCCGAGCCCTGCAGGTAGCGATGGATGCCGAAGCTTGCGGGTTTGCCGAGCAGCGGATCCTCCTGGCTCCCTTTGCGACCGAACATGCGCATGGCCCTCACTCGAAGAAGCGGGTCTGGGTAGGACCCGGATAATGGGGGAAGGAAACCAGGCCCCAGCGCCACGCGAGGTGCGCGAGATAGCCCCTGGGCTTGGTCCGCTTCCACGGGATGAAGAGGAGAAGGGCAGCGATGAGCGCCCAGCCGACAAGTCCGCCCACGATCACGGCCACGAACACGCTCGAGGTCGCGAGCAGGAACTCGTCCGATCCGAACCACAGGATCTGGACCGGCCGATGCAGATATTGCGGAAGGCGTTCGTCCACTTGCCCTTCTCCTCCTGCTTCATGGCATCTGTGAAGATACCGGTTTCCGGAGGCCGACCATCGGCCCCCAGCACGTGCCGGTGCGAATGCGTCTGGCCGCTCAGCCAGCGCGCAGCCGCACGCGGCGTCTCAGACGACCATCCCGAAGGTCTGGAGAATGGAGTCTGCCTTGATCAGGCAGACGGCCGCGACGATGGTCGGGATGCCGATCATGATATTCGAGAAGAGGCGCGAGACACCGAACAGGAAGGCGGCGACACCGCCTACGAAACCCATGGGTCCCTTCACCCCCTGGTTCACGACGATATCGTAGATATCGTAGCCGAGGTCGCCCTGGGCCGGCGCTGAGAAGGCATGGACAGGACCGCCCACCAGGGCCATCGCGCCCAAAGGGAGACCGAAATTGGCCACCGCCAGGGCCTTGCTACCGAGTTTACGCATCATGGCATTGCTCCAAAGAGAAGCCGTCCAACAAAAGCCTGCCGGCATCGAAAGAGGATCGGTGTCGGCCGGGGCGTCGGTGGACGGCTCCAATAGCCCGTCGCCGCCGGCATCCGGTTCATCCGCCGGGCCGCGTCGGCCCAGGCTGGATGCCCTCCGAAATGAGATCGTCGCTTGCCGCGACGGCTTGGCTGAACTCAGCGGGACGCATCGTTCGCCGCCTTTGCCGCCGCGGGCTTCGCGTGGCTGTCGAGGAAAGCCTCGAGCTCGCCCTGCTGGAACCCGGAAATGAGCTTGCCGTCGGCGATCAGCGTGGGCGTTCCCGAAATGCCGATCCTGGCGACCAGCTCGGCATCGTCGGCAACCTTCGCATGCCCTTGTGCGCATTGCGCCAGCGCGGCCGGACTCTGACCGGAATAGGCCGCCTTGAACGCAGCCTCGTGATCGGGCGAGCACAATATATGTTCCGCCTTTGCCGCCGCGGTCGGGTGGATCCCGCTCACGAAGAAGATGAGCCGCCGCACCGGCTTGCCCTCCGCTGCCTTCGCGGCCCAGAAGCGATCGAGCGCCTGGCAGTAAGGACAGTCGGGATCGGTGAACTCGATGACCGTCGGCGCCCCGGCAGGACCGATCGCCAGCGCCTTGGCGGGATCGATGGCTTTCAGGCGCCGCGCCGCGCCCTGTTCCTGCGCCAGCGCGGTCAGGTTGACGCCGTTACGATCATAGACAGTGGCGAACAGAAGATGTTCGCTCTGCGGCGCATAATAGATGATCCGGCCACCGGCGCTGGCCTGATAGATCGGGCCCTGAACGGGCGAAGGACCAAAATCCTCGAACTGAAGGTTCGTGAAGGTCTGCTGCAGCTTGACCTGGGCTTTGGCTGCCGCCTCGCGAAGCGACGCGACCTCCTTTAGGGCAGGCTCATGCTTATCCTGCGACATGCCTTGCGCTGCCGCGACATGGATGGGCATAATGCCCGTCAAGAGAGCGACGAGCATCGCCACGCGACTGGAACACGTTCTGGTCATAACCGCAAATCTCCCTGAGTGGGGATCGAGGCGGATGCGCGGTTGCCGATCACTCGGAAATTCTCGCCCTTGCTGCCGTCTCGACACGGACTTGAGTGGCGGGAAATCCTTGTCCTGCACAAGGGATGAGGAATTTCAGTTCCGGTTTAAGGCACTTCAGTTCCGGTTTCCGGAAATTCACTTCCGCAAACCGGAAGTATATTTCCGGTTTCCCCTTCTGTTCCTTCTCCCGGAATCGCTCGCATCGCGCGGAATCGATAAACTCGCAGGCCTATCGACCGCGAGAGAGTCGCTGCCTGCGGTGGGAGAAGGACCATGGGGAGTCATCAATCCAGGGCGTATAAGCTTCAATTGTCCGACGAGGGCATTCATCTATTCCTGCAATGTCATTGCCGGCTATGTCATCTAGCCGAAGACTTTCTGCCTTATGGAACGACCTTGTTCATTGCGGTCGATCTTCTCCACCGATGCACGACGGACGATCTCATCGCCGAACTGCTGGACCCTCAGATCGACCACCTGGGTGGACGCAAGGTCAGGCATGTTGGCACGTCCAACACCCTGTCGCGTCTCGTCGACGATATTGTCGAAGCCGCGGGTCGGTCGGACGCCATCCATCCCTCACCCCAGGTCTGGAGACTCTATCTCTCCGCCCTCGTCCACATGCAGGCAACAGAGGACATCAAGGTGATTCAGTGTTTTCGTGAAATGCCGCTCAAGACCGGGCGGCCTTCCCACCGCGCGCGCCGATAGTCGCACCCGCGAGACGATTTTCCGATCAGGCTCGGAAATTGCTCGCGCGTACGCAACATTCACAAGGTTGACGGGTGGTTTTATTTACAACAGATTGCCGTTCATAGGCGATGTGACTTGGACTTTTGAGCCGCTGCCAGGGAGACCTGCAGATGACGCTTCAAAGTCCCCACGAGATTGGTGCCGACCTGTTCGCATCGATCAAGGAGCTTTCCGGAAAGCTCATCGAACGCTGGCGACGCGGGGACCGGATATCCCAGCGCGGCCTCGGGAAAGCTGTCGGCCGTACTGAACGCTGGATTCGCGAACTCGAGGGCGGCGCGGGAACAGCCTCGCTCGAGGACCATATCCGCTGCGCGCATGCGCTGCGGAGGACAGCGTCTCACTTGTTCATTTTCCTTTTTACAGTGGAGCAAAAAATGGCCATTCCGCACGAACTTCTTCTCCAGGACGACCTGTGGGAACTGGAGCGCGATATTATCGACATTGTGAGCCGTCATCAGGCGGCGGCGGTAGCCCGCCTCGCCTCGAGGGGCGGTACGACTTTACGGCCAGCTTGATGAACGGCGCCGTCCGGCATGTCTCCAGAACCCGTCCTGGCCGAAAGGGCCTATCTCCTTCTCAAGGCCGATATCATGGCTGGGCGGTTTGCACCGGGCACGATCCTCAACGAGAGAGCGCTGGCGCCCGAATATGGCGTATCCGTGTCGCCCCTGCGGGATGGGGCGCAGCGCATAGTTGGCGAAAATATGCTCGAGATTGTTCCTGGCGGTGGATATCGCGTGCCGCCATTGACCCAAGATGCCCTGCGCGACCTCTACCGTTGGCACGGTCATCTGGTGCGCCTGGTGCTCAAGACTAACCGTCCGGTCCTTGAAGTCGAGGTGCAACGCTATGCAGGGCCAGGAACGGATGGGAGCGCAATTGCGACTGCGGCGACGAACCTGTTCCTGGCGATCGCACAGGCCTCCGATGATCATGAGCATCGAAGAGCGCTTCGATCGGCGACGGAACGACTCCACATTGCCCGTCTCGGGGAGGTTCGGGTATTACGCAACCTGGCAGAGGAACTCCAGGCGGTCGGGATCGCGACCATTTCCGGTCGAGGTCACGACCATTTTGAGGCTCTCTGGGCCTACCACCGACGGAGAATTCGTCGCGTCGGCAGGATATGGGAAGCGATCTCTTCATAACCACGATCAATAAAATGAGATGGTTATATGGTACCATCACACCCAATATTGTCCTGATCTAAGGACAGTACCAGTTAGTCCCGCATTTGCGACCTTATAAGATCGCTGATCAGGCGTCTCCTGATTTACCTTACGGGAGCTGCAACTTCGCAGCATGTCCAAGAAGGAGGTAAGTATGGAACGCGAAGACCATTCGGAAACCGACCTGATCGATCTCGGCCCGGCGGTCGAACAGACCAAGGGCAACAGCAGCGTCGACATCGACCAAGCAGGCAAGCGCCTGCAGTCCGGTCTTTCCGACGACTGAATGGCGGTAGCCTGGCGCACGGGCAATGCCCGTGCGCCACATATTCAGGAATTCAGCCATGCCATATGGTCTTCGGCCAGGAATCACCTACACTTGGGTTGGGAACGTACCGATATTCCTGGATATCAATAATAATAGATACTTTACCCTATCACCCCGAGCGGTCGAAGCTTTAGCGCGCACGGAAAGGATAGGCCAAGTAAATTCTGATGATGTGAATTTGCTTAAATCATTCGGTATTATACAGGAAGTGCGGAATGGGTCGTTGATTAAGCCGGTATCGGCTCTTCAATCGATAAGAAATTCGTATTTTGATGAACCTAGTCGTTCATCATTGCGATATATAATAATTGCCGCTTTGGATCAATTCTGGGCATTTCTTGCAATACGCTGTTCAGGACTGCCCGCCGCATTAGAGGCATTGCGGAAGCGAACCCAGCGCATGCCTCCTCGGAAACGTCCACTCGATATCTCACGGCTGATCGGATCTTACCGTTTCATCGATCTGTTTCTATCTGCTGAGAACCGTTGCCTGGTGCGGTCTTTTGCTCTCGCCCGATCCCTAACCGGCCATAGCATCACGTTTACGCTGGCAATAGGCGTACGCACAGGGCCGTTCGGGGCGCATTGCTGGGTGCAGATAGGGGACAAAAGCCTTAGTGACCACCGGGATAAGTCACGCGAATACTCGCCAGTGCTGGTCCTGTAATGCAACCGCGATATTTCATTTCTGTTGGCCCAGATCGAGACGGCTCAGCGTGCGCGGCAGCTCATGCCGCGTCGCCAGAACTGCCTTTCACCGCCTCCTGTAAAAATCTCAGTATTTTTTCTGATCAGCCAATTGACGTCTTCGTTCGTCCCCGTGCAACGCTTATCATGCTTGGATGGTATCATCGTCAAGCGCATGTTGAAGGGGCTGATCTACTGAATCCAATACACATTGATGATATCGCTGATGATTGCGGTAGAAAAATATTCAATAATTTCTGGGGCTCTTACATTGCCATCCTGCATTCCAATGTGAATCCAGAAATTGTAATTTTACGTGATCCCTCAGGGGGAATGCCATGCTATTACGCATATATTGATGATGTAATAGAACTTTCTTCTCATATGGATATTCTTGAGGCAAGAAAGTCCATAAAATACATAATTGATGACGATGAAATCGGCCATCATCTCCTATTTCCTGCTCTTAGAACCAGTCGCACTTGCTTGGCTGGACTTCGAGAGGTCCCGGCTGGGTTTCAACTTCGCATCGATCAGCGGACAGTCACACTATCACAGATATGGGATCCTTGGACCTATGCACGCCGAAACGCCTATCATGATGATCCGCATGAGGCAGTATCAGACCTTAGAACCGCAATTTGCACGACCATGCAGGCATGGGTTGCGCGCTTCGAAAAGCCGGTGATCGGCCTATCAGGCGGTCTTGATTCCTCGATCGTGGCAGCGAGTGCGGTCAGCGCTGGAGCGAAGGCCACGGGCCTGACGCTTGTTACGGACGAAAGTGCTGGTGATGAACGTTATTATGCCCGCGAAATTGCGAATTTTCTCGGGATTCCATTAGAAGAAAGGTATTTTAGTGCGGCGGAAACCGACCTTCAGGAAAGCCATGCTGCACATCTCCCAAGACCTGTAGCGCGATCGTTCGCGCAGTCGGGTGACATGGCCTATTGCGACGTCGCAGCCAAGGCTGGTGCCGATGCCTTTTTCACCGGATCTGGCGGTGATAGCGTCTTCTGTTTCCAGCAGTCGATACTCCCGATCGCTGACCGCCTGCTTTATGACGGTGTCGGTCGAGGCGCATGTAGAACCACCGCCGAGATCGCCGAAATGGCGGAGACCAGTGTGTTACGATGCGCTGTTTTGGCCATGCGTCGGGCGTGGTTTCGCAATCCAAGCTACCGATGGAAGCCCGAAACAACCTTGCTTCACTCAGATTTTCTATACCAACATAGTAAGGTGGCTTCCCATCCTTGGTTGGAAGTGCCTGTTGGCGAACTGCCAGGAAAAGCGGCGCATATCGTATATCTTCTTCAGATACAGAATCACCTTGAGGGCTTTAGGCGCGAAAACGTGCTTCCCATTATCGATCCCTTAATGTCGCAGCCAATCGTAGAAGTCTGTCTGCGTATCCCCACCTGGTTCTCATGCGCGAATGGTGAAAACCGGTCAATTGCAAGACAAGCGTTCGCGCCATATCTGCCCGACAGCATTCTGCACCGCAAAACCAAGGGCGGCCCGGATGGATTTCTTCAGCGGTTATTTTATCTCAACCGCAACCGGATTCGCGATATGCTCTTGGGAGGCTATCTGGCAGCTGCCCATCTTATAGACGCAGGAGCGGTGGAGTCTGCAATTATGCGGAATGGACGCGACGATCACCACCTGCAGTTCAGATTGCTCGAACTTGTGGATGTTGAAGCATGGATTTCTGCAATAAAGTCACGCTAGAGATTTGATGGAGGAAAAACGTCGTCACTCTTCGGCTCATACCACTGGCGACGCGCGTCGTTCTCATTCTGATAAGTGCATTTTGTCTTTTGCAAACCAGAACTTAAACCAATCTATATTCCTATTGTATATAGATAGACGATGAATGGGTTCACTTTTTATATGATGTTCTCTTGGGAAAACATATAATTCAGCTGGTCGCCTATGCGCCTTCAGGATGCCGTAACTTTCGAGGGCCATGATATATTCATTGTCGGAAATTTGCATCAGGATCGGTAGGTTGATCTTCTCAATATTTTCCTCGATCGAGACGTTCGACCAGAATTCCGTCTGATCGTCGTTTAGTGGTGGATATCCCATGGCGACAAGCTCCTTTGCCCAGGCAGAGCCACCGTAGATCTGCGTCGACTTAGGCGCCTGAAACCCCGTCGAAATAGAAGCGGCTGCGAATAAGCCGGGGGAGTTGACCAGCGCAAACTGCACGGTCGACACACCATCGCTCAGGCCGGTAATGCCTATACGCGTCGTGTCGATGTCGCCGCGGGACACGACCAGTTCTATTCCTTTCGTAAGGGCAGATTGGACGCTCCGCCGGTCATTCCAGTTTTGCTGATTTACGACATAGGCATCCGCTGCAGTGCGTACCGATCCGTCCTTGATCGTCCGGTAATAGTCGGTCGGCCGCTGGAGGCTCAGGACGGCGAAGCCATGTTCGGCAAACGGAAAAATGGGATACTCGTCCCCTACGCCGCCGCGCAGGAAGCCTCTGGTGAGATACTGAACAACGATGAGCGGCATCTTGCCATTGCGAGGTGGATTGCGAGGTAGGACCAGATCGCCAAAAGATTCTATGCCGATATCGTTGGTCCAGTGCAGGCGCTGAACTCTGCCTTTCCTCAATCCACGGAAAGACGGATTGGGATCAAACAGATTCGTGAGCACGCCCGTACTCATATCGACGCGAACGATGCGCCTGGGCCGGTTCGACGCTTCATGAAGGCAGATCAGTGTACTGGCTGCTTCCTGACAGCCGGTAATGAGGTCGTCCGTTTTAAGAATAAGCGACGGAGTGGATTGCATGTCCCAACGGTAGAGTTGCAATTCACTTTTCCCCCAGCCGGCTCGCCGAAGAAAGAGAAGCTTCTGTCCATTTTCGACCCACCACATATTAAGGATGCCGTCCGCGCAAACGGGATCATCACATCGACGTCTTCGCCCGTCAGTATATTGCAGCCAGAGCTCGGCGGGAGATGTGATGCTTCCAGGGTCCTTCTGCACGAGCTGAGCCGTAACATTGTGATTTCCTGGCAGGGAGCGCATGAGGCCTTCGGGTTTGCGTTCGTCAGGATTGCCCGGATTTATGACAAACTCGTCGCTGTTCGCTGGGCGCATGTCAGCGCCGCTTGCCGTTGATGAATGAAATTCGATCGGAACGGGGCCGCGGATCGAGGGGCGGGCGTCTCTCTTGGGGATGAAGCCGTCATCGTATAAAAAGCCATGTCGGCCTTGCTGGTCGATCTCGGCCTCGCGTAGTGCGGCTTCGGGTTCGTTTCCAAATAGGAGCCTCCCATTTGGCGTCCATGCGATCCGGCGGACGGCTGTCGCAGATGTTGTCGTAAATACGACGGATGCATCCCCGACCGAAATGACCCGGCCCTGAGGCACACCGTGAACGGATACAAGATAAACGATACATCTTCCGTCCGGCGACCAACGGGGGCTATTGGTAGTCGGTGATCCGTTGATCGTTTGGAAGCCGCGAATTGTCTGCGCGTCCATGATCAGCCCATTGGCCATATCGATAATCTGGGGCCGTGCTCCATCGGTTATGTCGATCCGTACAAGCGCCTGACAATAGTCGTTTCGCACGGGATCTGCCCGACTTACTACAAACGCCAGACTCTTGCCGTCAGGTGACAGCGCCAACGGACTCTCTGGCAAATCGGTGCCAAAGTTGGGTCCGATGTCCCGCAGGCCGATCAGGTCGGCCGTTGTGACACCGCGTCCCTCCACATTGCGATTTAAGCCGTCATCAAGAAGGTCTCGGCACACAGAAGGCGTTTCGATGGTGGCTGCCTTCGCTTGAGAAGCAGCCGCAAACACGCTGGCGCACACCGCCAGACAAACAACCGATCTCATGCGCGGTTACCAGGACTTCGAGATCGAGAAGCTGATATAGCGACCCCACGGAGAATAATTCGCGGAATCATATGGGCTCTGGCTGACCGAGGTTGTCGCGATGAGCGATGGCTTGTCGTTGAAAAGGTTCTGAGCGGAAAGAGAGATGTCCAGGCCGCGAAGGATCTGTGATTCACTCTCTATCTGTAGTCGGGCGGTCAGGTCGAAGGTTGCCATCGAACCAACATCATATGTCGCCGTCGAGCGTCGATCTTTCACGCCACCGATGTAATTTACGACGGGTGTGAGCTTGAACGGCCCATTCTCCCATGTGACGCCCGCGACCCCGCGCAGATGTGGTGGGAAAAACAGGCTTCCGGCGAGCATCGTTTCTGGTTGTAATGGGCTAAGCCGTTGCTTGCTTTCAATGTAGCTTCCGTTCGCCCATAGCGAGAGCACGCCGGCGCCGTCGAATTCGATCCGATGGGTTATGCTGAGATCTACACCATCGATGTCTTGGCGCGCTGCATTCGTATATCGACTATAAATGATCGCTCCCACTTTGGCCTGGTCCCACGCGCCGCTCGAGTTGTTAAAGAACAAGGCCCCGTCCAGTGCGCCATTGATCTCGCCAGCAGTCGGATTGATGCTCACCAAGTCCGCGTAGATCGGATTGCTGAGTGCCTGGGCTATATATGTCACTGGCGTCACGATTCGATCGCGGTAACGGATCGAATAATAGGTCGCCTCGATCTTGGTGTTCGGCGAGATTGCGGGTTGCAATATGACGGATGCGGTCCAGTTCGTGGATCGTTCCGGCTTCAAGTTTGGATTGCCGCCGCCGCTATACAGGCCGACAGTCCCTGCTGGGAATCCGGTCCCGCCGAAGACCCCAACGTCATACACGCTTGCGCCGCGCACGCTGTGTAACTGATACAGCGTCGGTGCTTTGAAAGATTTGCCCCATGAAAATTTGAATGTCAGACCGTGGGCAGTCGCTAGAACCGCACCAAGTTTTGGCGTCGCCACATCCCCTATGCCTGGATAGTCTTCATATCTCACCGCACCATTAAGGATAAGAGACTGTATGAGCGCACCAGAATCTGACGATCTGACGATGGGAGCGTTGACCTCAAGGAAGCCGTATCGATTATCCTGGCTCGTATCGATGCTCTGGCCGCTGTCTACGAGCCGATTGTAATAATGTAGGTAATTTTTTCGATAGCCTCCACCGATCGCCGCCTTAATCGGCCCTGCGCCAAGATCGAACAATGTGCCGCGCGCAATGCCCTCAAAACTGAAAGCCCTGTTGCAGTAGCATATTTCTGACTTGGACAGCTCGCCGTCCCAATAGTCATCTGATTTATTTATCATCCGATCTTCGGCATATACTGCCGATACAGCGATCGACCAGTCTGAAGTCGCTTGAAATTCCACGCTGGGTGCCACGCTGATGGTTCTAGTGTTTGCCCAGTTGCGTACCCCTTGAACCCGATAATCGCCGTCTTCTGACGATGCGAAAGCCCGATCGGTTTTTCGCTCGCCATACAAGCCGTCGATGCTGAACGTCAGGCCGGGGGCAATATCCTGATGTCCGCTCAGAAGTACGTTGTGGCGATCAAAACCTGGATAGAGAGTGAGACCCGGAGAGCGGGTTGCAGCATAGTCGCGCTGACGTGCCAGAATGGGCGTTGAATGCGCGTAATCATAGGCAAGGATGAAGCCGCCGGATTCCCACGTCTTCCCGCCCGTTACACTATAATTCTGCTGTACGTTTCCGCCATCGGTTGAGACGCCCCAATAGGCGCGCGTCGCCAGCCCGCTGTAATCCTTCCGCAGAATGATATTTGCGACGCCGGCAATGGCATCCGAGCCGTAGAGCGCAGATGCGCCATCGGTCACAATCTCCATCCTCTCAACGGCCTCCAGCGGGATCGCCGAGATATCGATGGATTGAACAGCTGTGTTGAAAGCAAGACGATGGCCGTTGAGCAATGTGACCGTTGCATCAGATCCCAGGCCGCGAAGATTGATCGAACTGGCCCCGCCGAGATTGCTGCCGACGCTCTCCGGGACATTTTGTCCGATACCGGGATTTTGACCCGCACCTGAAGCTACCGGTAAAGATCGAATGGCCTCGGCAAGGCTGTTATAGCCGCTGTCCAGCATCCGTTCGCGATTCACAACCTGCATGGGTGAAGGAGATGAAACACCAGCGATCAGCGAGCCAGTAACAATGATCTCCTGTCCCGTCATGCCTTGACCTAGTTCTTGCCTGACGTTTGAGGATCGTTCTCGAACTAGAATTGTCCCATCGCGTTCCACTGCGATCAGTCGGGTGCCTCTGAGTACCGTCTCTACAGCTTCAAATGCGGTGTAGGTTCCGCTGAGAGGAGGGGCTTGTCGTCCCTTGACCGCTTCCGGCGGGAAAATGATTTCTTGGTCACTCGAACGACCAATAGCGCGTAAAGCGCCATCGAGATCCTGCCGTTCGAGATTCCATTCCAGCCTCTGTCCCGGCGCAGCCAACAAGGGTGGCGACATACCCACCAGTGCAAACGCGAACACCGAACCGACCGCCCACCGTCCAAACTCGTTCATCATTGCCCCCAACTTTAAGCCGGTATCGTTCAAGACCGGTTCCATTGGGGACAGCGACGAGTATCGCGCGCCGATTATGAAGGCGGACGACAATTTCCTTGCGGAGGGACGGGGCAGCGGCGGGCAAGAGTGATGGACTTCGGTCTACTGATCACCGCTAGCCCCCGAAGGTCTCCCACATTACGCGCCAGCCGGGCGCTGTCTGTGATGCGGAAAATGCCAGAGACCCGAATATCATCTATATCGGCCGTTTCACCGACCAGAGGGATGTCGGCATAACGATTGGCGTCTGCAAACACATCTCCCAGACGAGCGTTCCTGTATTCCTTCAATCCTTCAGGCCATGCCCTATCATCGGGCTTTGCCTCGACGATGTCATGGGCAAGGGGTATCGGTTCATTCGACAATTCAATCTGCTGGCCCGGGGAAAGCCGCAGTTCCGGCTGCGCACGCCCCGATTCTGGAATCTCTGTCGCGACGTCGACGGCACCCCGTATCAGTCGCACGACAACATGGTTGTCCGGAAGGAGATTGACGTCGAAAATCGTGCCACGCGCTATCACCCTTCCACGGCCGGCATGGACTGCGAAGGGCCGGTCTTCATGCGCGACTGTGAACCGAGCGCGGCCACGCAGCAGTCGGAGAGTTCTTCGCTTGTTATCAAAATCCACCAGAACCAGACTGTTCGTATCGAGCGCAAGGACAGAACCGTCCTCGAGACGAAACGATCGGATTTCGCCGATGGCTGTGGCAAGCTTCAGAACTAACCCATCGGATGTACCCGGCGCGGTGCCCACGGCAAGTGACGGGTGTTTCAGTTCCTCGCGCGGCTGGCCTGAAGCCCAGTACGCAACAAGGGCGACCGTGCCGAGTAACGCCAGAAGAAACACCGCACGCTTTTTTGCCTTTGGCCGCGGTTCGCTCCGCCGGATATCATCGCCGGACCCACCGTCGGAAGTGACGATGTCCTCCTCTGATGGCTCCTTCAAACGTTTTCCATTGCTGAACGCTTCGGCTATCCGGTTATAGGCGGCGCGATGAAGCGCGCCGCGTGCCAGCCATGCTTCGAACTCTTTGCGTTTGGCTTCCGCTTCCTCCGGGTTGCGCATGATCGCGAACCAGTCGGCGGCTTCTTCCCTGAGCTGTCCATGCCGACGCGGCGGATCGGTGTCTTCCATCATTCCTGTTCCAGAGCTGCATCAATATGGGCAAGCGCCCGCGCGACGTGATATTGCACAGTCGGAATGGAAATCCCCATGCTTTCCGCAATTTCACGGTAGGTCAGTTCATCCACCCGATGAGCCAGGAATATGTCTCGCGTTCGTTGAGGCAGTTCCTCAAGGGCCCGCCTGTATATTCGCATCACGTCTTCAACCTCGATACGCGCGGCCTGATCCGGCGCAACGGCCACTTCAAAGCCATCGTCGATCGGCACATGAAATGCCAGGAAGCGAGTTTCGAGGCGCTTGTACCGGTCCAGAAGAAGATTGCGGGCGATACGCTGGAGATACGCCGCCGGCCGTGGAAGAGTGGTCCTCGCCATGCAGCCGACAAGGCGAACAAAGGACTCCTGAACGAGATCGCCGGCGTCATCGCGCGAGCGCAGGCGGCGCTGGAAATATCGCTGCAGCCGCGGTGCCTCGGTTTCGTAGATCTGTCGAACATCGGCGATCCCGGCACCTGCGTTTTCCTGAGGGACATCGTCTCTCAGGCCTTCTGGCGGATTGAGGTTTTTAGACGACATGAAATCACGGTTCCTCACGACGTGGCAGCGCGTCCTCGCAAATGCGAGGAAGAAGCGATGTGAGGTGAGCCGAGCCGTCGTTTAACGAAGCGGCCGGCGCTCGACCCGTATGTCGAGCTTCGAGATACCTGACAGGATAATCCTGCGGGCGGCTGCCAGATTCCAACCCGCCTAGGTACTATGCCTAGAGTCCGGGACTCAATCAAGCTTTCAGTATCGCAACCTGTTCCGTACGTTTCCCGCTCGTAGTCCGGCTGCACGACAGCCAACGATCTGTTGTTGAATCGCGACTTCATCCGACCTGATCGCTACGTTCCAATATGAGCTGGCATCTATTAAGGTCGCCACTTGCCGGCTGAAGAGGTCGTTCCAAAGCCATGTGCCAGTAGGGACGACATTTACTGGACCGACAATGCGCCATCACCCACGCAGCCTTCGCGGCGCGGGGCACAGCCAAAATCTGCGTTATTTTCTGCGCAGTGAATATAGCCAAATGGCCGAATATCTGATCGGCGGGCCAAATTCGCTGAACGTTAGAGGTGGCGCATTGGGACAAGCAGCGAGTTGCACTATAATCGTCTCCTCCCATCCGAGCGAGAAGGCGTATCTGCCAGAGCGCGCCGGCAGACCTTGGGAACAGAACATCCCCTTCAGCCGTTAATTGACTGGAAAGCGTGTCGCATATAGAAAAATGCGAGGAGTAAAAAATGCAGCAGGTTGCTCAGTACGATTCGCTTAATCGTCGGCGCGAAAAACAGTCCGCCCGCGAGCAGGATGATCGTGCGCTGCGCGAAGGCGCTATTTCACCTGAAGCGTTGAGCCAGCGCAACGGCTTTTTCTCCGGCATCGATTTTTCGCGCGCTTCCGTGCGCCGTCCGCGGCGGATCGCAGCCTGAGCGAAGGGCATCTCGACCCTGCTGCTGTTCTCGATATCGCCTCCCACCTTGTTCTCGAAGACGGGGCCTTTGTAATCGGCGGACAAGCGTTGAACCTCTGGGCGGAATTCTATTCCGCCGCTGAGGAGTTGCACGCTTACCGACCTTACACCTCCAAGGACATCGACTATTTCGGACAACGGGAGGCGGCGCAGAAACTCGCCCTTGCGCTTGGCGGTAAAGTGCTCATCCCAAACGTGGACGACCAGACCCCCGAAACCGCGGTGGTTGAAGCAACGGTCGATGGAACGTTGATCCGTATCGATTTTTTGGGGCATGTGCTTGGTATACGGCCAAAGGAACTGACCGCCAGCGTGGCTGAAATCATCGTGCCTTATGACAATGGCGGAATTGGTGGCCAGGTGGCCATTCCAGTCATGAATCCTCTCCATTGCCTGCAAAGCCGGATTGCCAACCTCAATATCCTGAAACGACCCGATGATACAGCCAGGCGACAAGCTGCGGCTGCTCCGATCGTGCTTCGCGAATATATCAGCCATGCGCTAGAGGAGGGCGATCACCGCGAAGCAACTCGAACGCTGCAAGGGCTGTTCCGCTTCCTATCGCGTGATCCTTCAGGCCGCCAGGCGCACAGACTGGCCGAACGTGACCCTCTGGACGTGCTGAAAATATTCGCTGAGGATGATCGCCTCGATGTCCGATATCGTACAAAAATACTCCAGCGCGCCGTGACAAAGATTGAAAATCAACGTTCCGCTTTAGGTCGCGCTCTTGCGGCACTTAACATGCGTCGCACAATCTCACCCCGAGTAAACTGACCAACGGCTACGCGTTTATAGAACTCCGGAACTTCCCTTCGTTGGAGCTTCTGCACTGATTTTCAAGGCTGCGAGATGTTCGGAACAGACCTCATGTACAATGGGACCAAGGATACTTATCCTGCCAATGATCCATTCAAGCTCCTCAACCGAAATATCAAAATGCCTTGAATATTTGCCCTTCCGATAGCCGTCCTTCAGCTTCTGGAACATGGCGCGATCGGCACGAATCTCCCGTGGCCAAGCTTCAAACAGCCTTCTGTCAAGACCTTCCGACATACTCCTCAGAAATACAATATTTGTGCTGCGAGGTACGTACAGTGTCAGCGTTGCTAGTACGCATTTATAAAGCAACTCACAGGACTGGTGAAAATCAAATGCCGCATCACTATGCCAACCTTTTTCATAACTGATCTCAGCTAATGCAAAACGTCGCATTGCCGCCGGAAATAGATCTTCGAAATACTCCTTCGACATCGAATATGCCTGTTCAGGCGTCTTGGGCTTGGGTTTAGCGAGCGGCCGGTCATCGGACTGGTAAAGGATCACGCCATCTTTGGCGATTTCGGTGAACAAAGGGCGCCCATGGGACAGGCCGTCATTCACCTGCTGCAGCGTATGTACAATAAAATTGGCCGGTGCGCGGATCACTTTCTCGACCTGATGAGCGTCGAACAGGCGTTGCTCCGTTTCCTCCCAATAACGAGCGCCATCGGTCAGTTCCTTCTGGTTGACGACGACCAGAATATCATAGTCCGACATGAATTGGTTGGCATCGAAGGGGGCATCTACCCAATCGCCCCTGGCATAGGATCCGAACAGAATGACCTTGAGTATCCGGGCAGACTTGCGCCGACCCGTCGCCTCCTGTGTCGCCTCGCGGAACCCCTGGAACAGCATCTCCACGACGCGGTCGAGTTCACGCTGCTTGGCGAGGGGAAGATGTTTGAGGTCGGTACGCATCAGTTCAGTCTTTCATCTCGCTTTCCATCATCTGGCATGCCGGTCATCGTACCAGTTCGACCACCACGCCGACGTCCAGTGTTTCCCATGCCCGATCGGCAGTCACAGCGGTCGCACTGTTGCACAGCGCCAGGGCCAAACAGGATCGATCACCCAGAGACAGCCCGCCGTCGCGCGTTTCGGGTCGCAGCTTCCCTCCAATTTCGGCCTGCGCACGATCCACAGGCACTACATCAATGTCGAGTTCCGCGAGCATCATCTGCGCTTCAGCCGCATCGACACCATGATCGGTAAGCTTGGCCAACACCTCATGGTAGTTCACCGCCGACACCAGAGCACCGGTCAATCGCATTTCCGCCCGATCCGCTCCCGGCTCACCGAACAGGAGGCACAGCAGGGCCGAGGCATCGAGAACATAAACAGCACCGGTCTCGGCCTCAGTCACGGGCTGCCTCAGCACGGCGTTCGGCAATCAACTCTTCGGAAACAAGTCCTTCCTCGGGAGCGAAAGCGCGCAAACGCTCCTGAACACGCCTAAGCGCGGACCGAGCCGGTCGAATGCGGACTTCGTCGCCATTGACCTCGAAAAGCACCGTATCGCCGTTTTGCAGGCCGAGCGAACGGCGGATATCGGCGGGAAGAGCTATGCGGCCTCCTGCAATGACCTTGCCTCGCAAGATGGTCATGTCACTAACATCCTGAATGGTACCAGTGAGCTGATCGTACCTCATTTCCATGATCGGTATCAAGCTGCTGGATTGTCCCAGCGCGCAGATTTCAGAACTAAAGCTGAGACATTGCCCGATCAGGACATCAATTGCCTCCTCCAGGACCTGCTTCATCGGCTCCGCGAGCCTTAGATCAGTGCATCGTCCATCTACGGGATCAGCCTCGCGTACAAGAGCTCCCAGTTCCTCCAGCCTGATTGAGCGACGGTGCGCAGTCGATGACGCATGGTTGGGCGACAGGCATGCCGGATATATTCTTTCGCCTTCGACCCCGGCGATATAGATTTCCAGAAGATATCCCAGATAGGGGCTCGACGAGAGTTTCATCCCCAACTTCCTGTCTATGGTTGCCGCCATCTTCAGAAAGGTCCGACATGCCGTTGCCCGGCACGTTTGCGGCCATATGTCTTCACGTCCGTTGTCCATCGAGCTTATCGACTCTGGAAACATGAGCCACCTCCGGACCCCTGCTCGGGATGACAGCCGGCCTGCCGGTTCAGGCAGGCCTTACCGTCAAAGCGATTCACGCCGGTCATAGATAACCTGCCTTGCGAAAACTCGTCGTGCCGTTGCGCGCCACGACCAAATGGTCATGGACGATGACGTTGAGACATTTGGCGGCTTTCGCGATCTTTTCCGTCAGTTCCAGATCCGCGCGCGATGGCCTGCAGCAGCCGGATGGATGATTATGGACAAGCAGAATCGCGGTTGCTTCCAGATCGAGGCATCGCTTGAGAATTTCGCGCGGCCAGACATGGACGGCCGACACCGTGCCTACGCCTAGCACCTCGTCGGCGATCAACTCATTGTTGGCGTTGAGGAACAGCACCCGTAGCTGCTCGATCGGCTCATAGGCCATGCGGCTGCGCAGATAGTCCAGCACGAGCTGATCACTGGACAATATGGGACGCTGCGTGAGTTGGCCCCTGAGCATCTGCGTCATGGCCCGCCTGAAGCAAAGGAAGGTCTGTTCGACCTCAACCGAGTCATCCAGCAATTCGATCCGTTCCGCCGAACGGGCCGATACCGCTTCACCGAGAGAGCCGAAGCGGGCGAAGAGACGCTCCGAGAGTTCTTCGGCGCGCGCCGGGCAGGTAAGACTGATCAGTTCTTCCAGGGCGCGTCGACACCCAGGCGCATCAACCGTCTCCTGTGCCGCCATGTCGCTATCACCAGGACCATCTGGGCAAACCAACTCCATATCGCCAGCGCGTGCATATAGGCACGAGGAACCACTTCGGGTGCAATCACAAGTGCAACATGGATGACGACTTCCGCACCCAGGATCGCGGCGATCCAGATTGGCCAAAAGCGGGTGCTCCGAATTGAAAGCCATAGGAAGATACCCAGTATCAACATATCTATGATGAGGATTCCGGATTCCACGCTGTGAAAACGGGTGCCGAGGGGAGACGCGACAAGTACCGTCAGGCTTGCACCCCCTAAAAGGGTGGCCACCCCGATCCGTTCGGGTTGGCCACCCTTTGTGAAGGCGTAGACGCTGCTCAAAAGCAGAAACGCAAGGAACAGAGCTTGTCGTGTCATGGCGTGAAGCAACAACAAATGATGCAATACGTCAATTTCCCTCGGCAAACGCATTACACGGCGCGAAGGCGGTGCTCCTCGGGCTGTGAGACGACAGCTCGAACCTTGAGCAGATCGCCATAACTGGTCTCCGCCAATCCCATCGCATCACTGGCGTCCTTGAGATTGGCGTGCGTAATGACGATCTTTTCTCGCGTTTCAGCCATCAGCAGCATAGCTGAAGCGGAACTCTGGATGGCATTCTGGCCTATCATGGCGGACAGACGGGCATCCAGCCGTGCCAGCGGCAGCGCTGCGTTGAGCTCAGCAATGCGGGCGGCTGCGATATCGATAGCCTCCTCCGCGGCGAACAGACGTTCGGCAACATGTTTGGCGATGGATTGGCGTTGAGCGCGCATGGTTTCTCCTTCCCGCTCACGCGGAGCAGGTCATATCGATAGAATATCTGGATTGCTGCTCTATTTTCCTACGAGGCCGTTGATCGCCAGCAACAAGGAAATTCCGGCGCCTACGGCAAAGAGCATCAGGGTGGTGAGGATCGCGAAAACGATCAGCGTGGATGATTTACTCAGCTCATTGCGTTGCCTCCCGGTTATGCGGAACGGCACAATGTCGAGCAAGGAAAAGCTTTGTTCGCGAAAGCCAAAGGGCTTTTGCTCTTCCGCGAAGAAATCCTCAACGTCGCCTTGCTCCACCTGGTCGTCTGCCTGGGTTTCGATGGAGGCAGTTGACCGGGAATCAGGCGCTTCGGAAATAGCCATTGGGTAGGGGGGTAAATTCTGCCCCCCTTTGCGAGCCTCCCAATCCACGAAAAGTTGTGCTGCCTTTCTTCGCGACATGTCGCCGAGCATCTTGCGAATTTCGAGGATATGGTTGTCCACTGTATGGTAGGACAGGTTCAGAATGCGCCCGATCTCCTTTGATGAATAGCCTTTGGCGGCTTCTCGCAGACAGTCGCCCTTGCGCGGGCTGAGGCGCTCGAACAGTTCCGAATAGTCTTCCAAGGGCGTATCCCTTCGCCGGTTCACGGCGATCGCAAGCTGCCTTTTTCCCCGCCCTTCTCAACCCCTCTGCCGCCAGCCTCCGAGCGCATCGCATACTGTTTCGAGTATAATCCTTTCCGAAATATAGCCGGACCGCAGCAGGTTTGACAGATTGTTTCACAAGCAAATCGAAGAGAACCGCCCACCATCCTTGCGCCAGCCGGCCGATAGCATCCGCTGGCATTGGCCGAATTGGGGGATCGATGGCGAGCTCGGACACGCACCAATCCCCTAAATTTGCAACCGGGATAAGGTTTCTCGCATGACCATGGATCGAGAAAGGGGAAGGGTGGGATTGAGCAGGGGAATATCCGACAGGAACGGGCCACCATGCACAATTTTGAAATCGTCTCGCTGCTTCACGACCTCAGGCCCTGGCTTGTCGGCAGGCCCTGGCTCCGGCCTCGCCACAAAGCTGCGGCATTGCTGCACCGTCTCGACGCCATCGCAGATCAACTGGGTACACCTAGCCATCCGGCCATTGCCGCCGCCAGGGCCAGGCTGGAAGGCGCACCGGTGCTACGCATCGACGAGGATGAAGCCCATGTCGAGGAGACCCCTCAGGGCGTATGGGTCAGGGGATGGATCTGGGTGGAGCGGCAAGCCTTGCTATCCTGCGATGCGACGCAGGAAGCAAAGCTGCGCAGCGCCCTTGCGCAGATCCCGCAACAAAGGCGCGCCATCTACCTCGCCCACTGCGTCGAAGGCCTCACCTATTCAGCCATCGCCGCCAAACTCGATCTCGACGTAACCGAGGTTCAGCGCGAGTTGGCGGCGGCGCTTCTGGCGCTGTCGATAGCTCTCGATGAGGCATGAAGAATGACCCGGCGCTAATGCACGCGACGATGGAAACTCTCCAACTGGAGTTCCTGGGTGCAAACTTGTGCCGACGGCTTGGAGGAACGTGGAGAAAGGATCGCGGCCTATGCCTGTGTCCCGCCCATAACGACCATAAACCGAGCCTCTCCGTCCGCGTCGGTGACTCTGCCCTGCTGTTCAAATGCTTCGCAGGCTGCGACACGGTCGCCGTTCTGCGGGCTATCCGCCGCCTTCATCTCGATCTGCCCGAGCGAGGCGCCCCGATCTCACCGATCAGGCACCGCCCCTTTCGAACCGGATCCGGGCCGGCGCTGCGCGTCTGGGATGCCTCCAATCCGATCGCCGGCACGCCCGCCGAAGCCTATCTCGGCAACCGTTTCCTCACGCCGCCTTGGCGCGACCTTCGCTACAACCCGCGCACACCGTTGGGGCAGGGGAGGGCTGCCGTCTTTCGACCCGCACTCATCGCCGCAGTCCGCGAGGGCCATCGGATCGTTGCCATTCATCGAACCTTTCTCGATCCCGCAGCGGCCTTGAAAGCCAATGATCTGGCCGAACCGCGGATGATGCTCGGACGTCCTGGCCGTGGCGCCGTGCAACTTGCCGCTGCGACCACTATCCTTGGCCTGGCCGAAGGCATCGAAACGGCGCTCGCCGCAATGCGCCTTCATCGAATCCCGGTATGGGCAACGCTTGGCGCCGAACGCGCTGCGCATATCCTGCTGCCCAGCCGACTGGAACGCCTCGTGTTACTCTTCGACAGGGATGCGGCGGGATGGAAAGCGAACCGCCAGATCCGGCTGGCCCATCAGTATACGGGTCTGAAGCTGTTCAGCCCATGGCCCCCCGTTCCTCATAATGACTGGGCAGATGTACTCGAGGATATGCCGCGCGCGGCGTGACGATCATGCCAATGCGTAAAACCTGTTCGCTGCCGCGAGCGCATGAGCGCTTCCCTTGCTGACAATCCATTTCGCATGCGATCCTGTCTCGTACCGTCCCGTCCCGGCGCAACAAGAGGGAAGGGAGAGGGGATAGGCGGTTCGATGAGCGAGCCGCACCAATGGAGAAACCCATGTCCCAGACTCCCATTCCCGTACCCGCTGCCAATCTCACCAAGTCACCCGTCAATGTCCGGACCCGCGGCGACGCGGACGCCGATGCGGAACTGGAAGCCAGCATCCTTGCCCACGGCCTCATCCAGAATCTGGTCGGGGTGCCGGTTTCGCGCAAGAAGGGCCATTACCGGATCACCGCCGGCGGTCGCCGCCTCGACGCCGTGCATCGCCTGATCGAAAAGGGCAGCCTGCCGGCCGATCATGCGATCCCCGTCCTGGTCCTCGACAACGCCAAGAATGGCCGCGAGGTCAGTCTGGTTGAAAATTTCGAGCGGCTTCCGATGGGGCCGGGCGAGGAATGCCGCGCCTTCAGGGATATCATCGAGGTCGAAGGCAAGACGGCCGCCGACGTCGCCAAGCGGTTCGGGCTCACCGAACGCTTCGTAATGGGCCGCCTGCGTCTCGCCAACCTTGCCGAGCCGATCTTCGAGGCACTTGAGAATGGCGAGATCACCCTCGATGTCGCCAAGGCCTATTGCACCACGGCCGACAGCGCGCGCCAGAAAGCAATCTGGGACATGCTCTCGGACAGCTATTGCGGCCATTCCGTCAGTGAAATCCGCCGCCGTATCAAGGATTATAGCTATCGGGGCAACGACCCCCGCGTGCTGCTGGTCGGTCGCGATGCCTATGCGGCCGCCGGCGGGCGGATCGAGGACGCCGACCTCTATTCGAACGCGGACGAGGAACGCTGGATCGACACCCATATCGTCGACGAGCTTGCGATGATGAAACTCGTCGCCGAAGCGGACATGCTGCGCGTACGGGAAGGCTTTGCCGAGGTCCGTCCCGTTGCCAACACCCGCGTCCCCTATATGGATACCTATGCTCTGACGCCGTTGCCGGTCGAAGCGCCGGCGCTCAGCGAGGAGCAGGAACAGCGCAAGCTCGAAATCGAGCAGGAACTCGCCGAACTGGAAGTCGAACTCGAGGATGAAGGCTGCGAGCCGGACGAAGAGGACCAGAATCGCTACACCGCCCTCCAGACTGAGCTATCGGCCATCGTCGAACGCGAGCCCGTCGTCGATGCCGAGCAGAAGGCGAACGCACTGGCCTATCTCGTGATCGGACCGGACGGCCAGCCCCATATTCACCAGGAACTGTTCGTCGCGCCCGTCGCCACCGACGAAGAGGGTGCAGATGACGAGGATGAAAGCCTCGAGGATGGGGAAACCGACGGCGAAATCCTCGCCGAAGAAATTGGCAAGGACGAAGCGCGAAACAGCGGCCCGGTGATGAGCCAGCGCCTGCGCGAGATGCTGGCGATGATGAAAACCGAACTGCTGGCGGTCCATGTCGCCAGCAATCCCGCGTTCGCGCTGGATCTGGGCACCTTCATCATGGTCGATCGCGAATGCCGCGTCTCGTCCTCCGACATTCCGAGCGATCTGCGCGCCTCGGCTCCCGCCCGCCTCCTCGCCGACTTCAAGCCGGAAACGGCCGCTGTGGCCGAATGGAAGAAGCTCGATGAGGCGCTCGATCGAAGCTGGGTCAATCACCAGGCCATCGCGGATCGCTACGACGCCTTCTGTGCGCTTTCCGATGAGGCGCGCGCAGCCTGGCTCGGCTGGGCGATCGCGCGCACGCTGCAGGCTGTCCCGACCAGTCGCCGCGAAGCAAGCTTCCTCGATCATCTGGGAACGAAGCTCGGGATCGATGTCGCGGCCTGGTGGCGACCGACCGCACTCACCTACTTCGACAAGCTGACCAAGCCTGCCATTCTGAGCCTGTTCCAGGAAATCGGCGGCCTCGAACTGCAATCGCGCTATGCCGGTTCCAAGAAGCACGATCTTTCGGCTTCGGCCGAGCGGCTTTTCGGAGGCGATGTCATCATCGAGCCCGAGATCAAGGAGCGCGCGCTTGCATGGCTTCCGGAAGCCATGCGCTTTGGCCCTGCCGAAATCGCTGATGAACCCGGTGCATCGGGCGACGATCACGATGCATCACCCACTGGGATCGTCGACGCCGACAACGACGATCAGATTTTCCAGGCTGCCTGATCGGGACTGGGGTGATGGGCTACGGCCTGTCCCCCCGGCTTCGAAGTTGAAGTGGATCAGGTAGCAGCTGAAATAACGGCGACGGGTTGGACAAATGCCGTCGCATCTTGTGTGGGCTTGAATCGCCCATGCGTTTGTCTCTCATGCGCCTGTGCGCAAAGCGGTCAGGTCGAACGGGCGATCAGCTTGGGCGAATGTCGAAAAAAGCGATAGCGAGAAACATGCCGGACAAAAGCAGCGTGAATCCAGCCCAGTAAAGGTTGCGGCGCTTTTCGCGAAATCCGGCGCGACCTGCACGGGCGAGTTCGCCTTCGATCTCGGAGAGCGCACCCACACTCGCCGGATCGGCACCAAGATCGTCTTTGCGATCATGGAGCTTCTCACTCCACCGCAAATAGCGAAGGCCCATGAACTCGGGGTACAGGATGATCGCCGCCGAAATCACTGCAAACGCCCCCGAGATGATACCGGCATATTGGAACAGCAGCGCGATCACGCGCCGACGGCATCGCGCAGAAACGGGGCATTGACCGGGACCGCGAGGACCGAGGCCGCCGTGCCACCCGTGTTCGCAAGTTGAAGAGCATCGGCCTTCGACACGAAGGCGATCCGATCGGACACCATATCACGGCCCGTGACGACCGCCGGTCCATCGATAACGAGTACGAACGATGGCTCGGAAACCTGAACCTTTACCTGGCCATGAGGCTCTAGTGCCCACACCTCACTACGTGGCCGCGCTTCGCGAAGGGAATGTTCGGCATGGGCGGCCTTGAGAGCAAGACGTAGTTTCTCACTGAACGCCTTGAGGACAAGTTCCGGCAGAGCCGAGCGCAAAATCGGGCCAAGGAGCGCACCGGAGCCGACAAGCACATCCGTCAAGGTGAGCGTGCCGCCATTATCGACCTTACGCAGGACATGCTCGTCCTGATCGGTGTCTGCCGCATTTTCGCCGTCGCGCGGATTGAGCGCAAGGTCCGCATGAAGCGCCTCGGCGAGCATCTTTACCGTCCGATAGCTCGGACCGTCCTTGCCCTTGCCACGCTCTATATCGCTGATCGCTCCCTGCTGTATGCCGCTGGCGTCAGCGAGTTGCTTTTGCGTGAGCTTGGCGTGCAGACGCGCCTTCCTGATCTGGACGCCGATCTCGAGCGCCACGGGATCGATCGCTTCCTCCTTGAGGAAAGCCGGGTCATGCGCCTGCATGTGCCGCAGCGCCGCGCCAAGCGTAACGGCCGTCTCAGGGTCTTCCGAGAGGACAGGAATAACAAACCCGGCGTCGGCCTTCTTGCGCAGTTTGATCTTCATACCACCCTCAGTCTTCGCGCCGTGGCGATTCGCGGAGCGATCACGGAATTCAGCCATCCTGTTTCACCGCCCTTCCCAAATTGATAACAGGCCGCCAGCACGAAAATGCGGTGCGCTCCGCTGGGCAGCTGATAAGCAAGATAGGCCACATAAGGTGGTCCCGACGTGCGGAAGACGGGAAACTTGTCGATCGTGCGCCACACGCGCGGACGTAGATAGCGCGTCAGCGCAGCGGACGACTTCGCCGCGAGTGAGTCCTCGATATGGTCGAGCCAGTGCGAAAACAGCGCGTCGCGCGCTGGAAGATCGCCAGCCGCCCGTGCTGTGCGCACGGCGCTCGCGAAATCCGGCAGGAAACCCTGGTTCGTTGCCGTGTCGAGGAAATAGCGGATTTGAACGCTCAACCATGCCCCCAATATATAAAATTCCAGATATTCTACAAGCCTGCTTAAAGGCCAGGAGAGTTATGCATACCCTCTATTCGATCCCCAAGCACGCAAGCGAACGTCTTGCGAAACCGCAGAGGCTTGCCGCCGTGCACCGCGATACTCTCGTTCGACTAGGGACCGATCGCTGTCGCACGGACCGCTATCGCGTGCTTCGCCCCCTTGCGTGCCCGCTCTGGCAGACCGTTCATCACATAACCCAGCATCATGGCGAGGGGCAAACGGTTCGAATATTGACCGGTAACGAAGCGCCTGAGCCCGTCATCCAGATATTCGCCAACGAGCCCTCATAGGCGGCTTCAATAGCAGCGGCCTGACGCAACGGGCATAAACCGCTAAATTGTTGTGTCCAGACAGATCGCAGATCATGCGCGCAATGGACTGCGTCAGCGTCACCGGGAAATTGCCGGCCACTGTGGTGGTACCAAGCAAGCCAATATCATCGTCTAAGGATGAAGCCTGAAAAGCCGCACGGGACCCCTCCGAACCGGTCCAATTTTCCGCGCAGTCTCGGCCGCACAAATCCGAGCGCCACAAAGGAGGAGAGCGGGAAGGGGACAGGAGGATTGTCCTGTTGTCCCAAGAGGTGCCCATGAATTTGCCCCAACTCGCACTGTCGCATACCCAAGACAGCGCCACATGCCTGTCCGAGGTCGCTCGCTCTCTTTTCCACCGCCTGCACAATGGCGCCGCCATCAGTCGCCAGGGCCTCAAACGGTTGATGACCGAGGCTTTCCGCGAAGACGATGCCGGCGGGCTCTGGTCGATGCGCGATGCCTATGACGCATTGGAAACCGCCCAGGTCCTGCTCCTCGCCGATCCGCAAGGCTCGCTCCTTGGCGGCACCCCTACTGACATATTCGAACGTCTGCGGCAGTTCGAACGTCGCTTGCCAACCCAGACCTATCGCTCGGAAAAGCAGGTCGACCTCCAGCAGTTCAGCACGCCCATCACCCTGGCCTGGCTCATGGCCATGGCAGCGAACTGCCGACCGGACGATATCCTGCTCGAACCCTCGGCCGGCACCGGCATGCTGGCCGTCCATGGCCTACGGGCAGGCGCGCACCTGCTTCTCAACGAACATGATCCGGCGCGCGCCGATCTCCTGTCCCGTATTCTCGATCAGACTGTTACCCGCCATGATGGCGAACATATCCAGGATCTGTTGACCAGCGAGCGGCAGCCGACGCTGGTGCTGATCAACCCGCCCTTCAGCCGCAGCACCGGGCGCGGGATCGACCGTCATGCCGGCGCGCGCCATCTGCGCGCTGCACTGTCGTGCCTGGCCCCTGGCGGGCGATGCGTCGCCATCATGCCCACCAGCTTTGCACCTGAAGGGTCCGCGGCGCTTGGCTATAATGCCGTCGCCGAACTTGTTCCGCCCCGCGCCGAACTCACCATATCGGGCAGCCCCTACGCCAAACATGGCACAGGGGTCGATGTGCGGTTGCTGGTCTTCGACAAGGGATGGACCGGCACGCCCGAGCGCCACGTCGCCGGTGACATCGAAGCGGCGCTGCGCCTCGTGCTTGCCATGCCCGATCGCCTCGATCCCCTCGAGCCGCCGCCGCTTGCCCCGCCGCCGGCCGCCGCTGCGCCCCGTTCACTTGTCCCTGCCGCTCAATCGCCCGCCATGCTCTTCGCACGCATGAACGGCCAACGGCTTACGCCACCCTCGCGGATCGCCGCCACGGCGCATGAGGCACGACCGATTATCTATACCGCGCACCAGGCGCCGCTTGCGCCTGGTGAAACCGTGGGCATTTATTCGGCCTGGCGCCTCGCGCGGATCGCCATCGAGGATGCTTCCCGGCATCCCGACGACCTGGTCGAATCCATCGCCATGGCTTCTGTGTCGCCTCCGGCGCCCAGCTATCAGCCAATGCTCCAGGACCGCGCGATCAAGGCGCTCTCGGAGGCGCAGCTCGAAACCATCATCTATGCGGGCGACGCCCATGAGCGCGATCTTGCCGGTCGCTTCTCGGCCAATCTCGCCGGCGATCGCCTGATCGAGGACAAGGACGGTCACCACTATCGCACCGGCTTTTTCATCGCCGACGGCACCGGCGTCGGCAAAGGCCGCGAGGCGGCAGGCATCATTCTCGACCAATGGAACCGCGGCAATCGCCGCGCGATCTGGATTTCCATGGCCGACCTGATCGAAGACGCACGCCGCGACTGGACAGCGCTGGGCGGCCTCGCCATCGATATCCAGCCGATCGCGAATTTCCCTCTCGGCAAACCGATCACAATGGAAAGCGGCATCGTCTTCCTGACCTATGCCGCCCTGCGGTCCGCCCGCCATGACACGGCATCGCGCCTGCAGCAGTTGCTGGACTGGACCGGCGAGGACTTTGCCGGTGTGATCGTCTTCGACGAATCCCACGCCATGGCCCATGCCGGCGGAACGGAAACCGATTTCGGGAAGGCTCAAGGGTCGGAACAGGGGCTGGCGGGCGTCCGGTTGCAAAATGCCCTGCCACGGGCCCGCATTCTCTATATGTCGGCCACCGGCGCGGCGAAGCCCGAAAACCTCTCCTATGCCGTTCGCCTTGGCCTCTGGGGACCGGGCACGGCCTTTGCCACGCGCGACATGTTCATGAAGGCGATGGAGGAGGGGGGGATTGCAGCACTTGAGGTCGTTTGCCGCGACCTCAAGGCGATGGGCCTCTACACCGCCAGGGCACTGAGCTTCGCGGGCGTCGAATATGAGCCGCTCGAACATGTGCTGACCCCCGACCAGATCGCGATCTACGACGCCTATGCGGATAGCTGGAGCATCATTCACCGCGGGCTTCGCGAAGTGCTGGCAGAGATCGGCATCGTCGACCGGATATCGGGCAAAACGCAGAACGCGCGGGCGCGCGGATCGGCGCTCAGTTCCTTCGAGTCGGCCAAGTTACGCTTCTTTTCGAGCCTTCTCGTGAGCCTGAAAATCCCCTCGCTCATCAGGGCGATCGAACAGGAACTGGCGTCGGACAACGCCGTGCTGGTGCAGCTTGCGAGCACGGGTGAAGCCATCATGGACCGGCGGCTCTCCGAACTCACCGCCGAGGAGCGGGCCATGCTGGATGTTCAGGTCTCGCCCAAAGAAACCCTTATCGACTATTTGAAAAATGCCTTTCCCATACGCCAGATGCGGGTCTTCCGGGCGGACGATGGCGCCGTGCGCGCCGAACCGATGACCGATGCCGAGGGCAATCCAGTGCTGTGCAGGCAGGCGATCGCGGCTCGTGACGCGCTGATCGAGGATCTGTGCGCGCTTCCGGCGATTCCGACCGCGCTGGACGCCCTTATCACGCATTTCGGAACCGACCGGGTCGCCGAGATCACGGGACGCTCGCGGCGCATCGTAACCGATATCACCGGGAAACAGAAAATCGAGAGGCGCGGCGCCCGCGCCAACGTCCTCGAAGTCCAGGCTTTTCAGAACGGAAGCAAGCCGATCGCCGCCTTTTCGCTCGCGGGCAGCACAGGCCGGTCCATGCATTCCGACCGGAATTGCCCGACCGCCCACCGCCGACGCGCGCATTTTCTTCTCGAATTGGGTTTCCGCATTCTTTCGGCCGTACAGGGCTTCGGGCGCAGTCATCGCACCAATCAGATGACCGCCCCTGTCTATCGCCCGCTCACCACCGATTGCCAAGGCGAGCGCCGCTTCCTCAGCACCATCATCCGCGGCCTCGAAGCATTGGGCGCCTTGACCAGGGGACAGCGCCAGACCGGATCGCAGAATCTCTTCGATCCGTCCGACAATCTGGAATCGGACTATGCTCGTGACGCACTCACGCAGTGGTTCCATCTCCTCTATGAGGGCAAGCTGCGCAGCGTTTCGCTCGACGCCTTTCAGGCGATGACGGGACTTGAACTGTGCGGTGAGGGCGGGGAACTGCTCGAGCGCCTGCCGCCTATCCATCGCTGGCTCAACCGCATCCTGGCGCTGCGGATCGCTACCCAGAACAGCATATTCGAGGAATTTCTGGGACTGGTCGAGGATCGCGTCGAGGCAGCGCGCACGGCCGGCACGCTGGATCTTGGCATCGAGACTATTCGCGCCGACCGCATGGACCTGCTGTCCGATCAACTCTTGCGCACCGATCCCGTGACCGGGGCCGAGACGAGGCTATTGCGCCTGGAACTGCACCGGCGGCCGCCGATCACCAGCTGGGCGATGCTCCAGCTCGAATGCAAGGATGCGGACGATATCGCCTGGCTTCGCAATGCCCGCTCCGGCCGAGTGGCACTGCGCGTGCCGACATGGCCGGGGCAGGATGAAGAGGGCAACTGGATCGAGCGATGCTATCTTCTTCGCCCCACAGGCCAGTCCCGCATGGAAGTTGCAGCCCTGGCGGCCAGCCACTGGAGCGAGATCGACCGCGATGCATTCCAGCACCTCTGGGAAAACGAGGCCGCCGAAGCAGGCAAGAATCTTCTGGTCGAGACGATCACCCTCGCGACCGGCCTGCTGTTGCCCGTCTGGAACAAGCTGCCCGAGGATGATGTGCGGGTGTGGCGGATCGACGATGGCGCCGGTACGTCTATCCTCGGGCGTATCATCCATCCTGCCGCCCTCGAACGGCTCGAAAGGGAGTTCAGGCTCGATGGGGGCATCACCCTTGGTCCTGACGAAATTATCGCCGGCGCGCGTGCCGGGAGCGGCGTTCCGATCCCCGGCCTCGGGACGGCAAGGCTCGCGCGGGTTCATGTCAACGACAGTCCCCGTCTCGAGATCCGGGACTATTGTCCCGAAGATCGAACCTGGCTGAAGGCATGCGGCGCATTCAGCGAAGTCGTGCAATTCAAGACCAGATTGTTCCTGCCGCCGGAACAAGCACGGGACATCCTTGCCAGGATTATCGCCGAGCGCCGTTAATGTCGGCTCGGCGCTTTGTGAAGCATCGGCCCGGCGAAGTGCGGCGCGCTTCCGCCGCACTTCGCCGAAGATCATCATTCCGCCGGTGTCGGCACCTCCGCCTCGCCCGCATTCTGCTTGGCCGCCGCAGCACGCCGCCGAGGCGCCTTCGGCTTCGTGGACGGAGCAGCCTTCACGGCTGAGGCTTTCGCTGAGGCCTTCTTTCTGGCCGCCGGCTTTGCAGCTTCCGCCGTTGCCGGCGCAGCCGCCGCTTCCTCCGCGGGCGCCGGTGTCGGGGCTTTCGCCGCGACCCTCGTCTTCACTGCGGATTTCCTGGCGGCTGTCTTCTTGCCTGCCGGCTTTGCTGTGGCGGTCCCTTCAGACTGTGCTGGCGCTGCTACAGGCTCCGGCGTCAGTTCAGATTCAGCAGTCCCAGCCTCATCGCCCAGATCGGAAAGAGCAGCCCTGACACGGATACGCCGGGACTTTTTCTCAGGGGCGGGGGCAGTCTCGGCCACCAGTGCGACCTCCGGTACAATCATCGCAGCCGCTGCGGCATTCGTCGTGGCCACGGGCGCTGCTTCGACTGCGGGCGCCTCAGCCGCCGACTTTGCGCCAACACGTCTTCCAAGCCCAAGCTGCTGGGCAACCGCGCGTCGATGCTCCGAATAGGCCGGCGCGACCATCGGATAATCCTGGGGAAGATTGTAGCGTTCGCGATACTGCGCCGGCGTCAGACCGTTGGTCGCCAGATGCCGCTTGAGCGCCTTATAGGGCTTGCCGTCGAGCATGCTGATGATGTGCTCACGCGAACTCAGGCTTTTGCGGATCGACACAGCCGGAACATATTCGGGCGTTGCCGGCGTCTCTACTGTGGCCTTTCGTTCGAGCGCATCGCGGGTGGCTTCGATGATCCCCGCAATGTCGCCCGCCGGCACCTGATTGTTGGAGAAATAGGCGCTCAATAACTGCACGGTCATAGCGGTAAAATCGGGCTGCTCGGTGTCGGCCACATAATACTCCCTAAACTGGAAGGCCATGAAGATGGCGATGATTGTGGGGAAAAACTTGGGGGCAACAGCTAAGCGGGAAAGTGCTGCTCATGCAAGCGCCCTGTGCATCGCGCGCGCATGGGTCCGAAAATGAGAAGGGGAGGAAGAGGGGAGAGATCAGGACCGATTGAAGGTCTTGTTTCCATGAAAGGCGCACCATGGCTGACCGCGTATCCGCCCACATCATGATCGGTGGCGTGCTTGCGCGCTCCGAATATCCTCAATTCATCCAGGCCATCGGGAAAGATAATCCCACTATCGATTGGGATGGCACGCCGTTCAACCCTACAAATCTACCCATCGATACGCCACTTGCGCTGATGGATCATGACGTCGCCGACGGTCGCTTCGAAGAGATCGAAGCTGTCTGTCGCCGTCATGGCCTCCACTATGTTCGCTGGTCCGGCGGCTATCCCGGCAGTTTTCCGTCTGTTCGGGTTATTTACCTCGGCCATGGTGAACCACAACAGGTCCTGACAACCGAGGAGGACGAGCAAGTCTTCCCGATCGAGCGCATCAGGGAACTGGGCAGTATCGAGGCGATCGAAGCAGAATACCGGCTTGCGCGCATCAATCCGCCGCCGTTGGTCCTGGTCGACGACGATCCGGGCCATCGGGCTATTTCGGAGACCGTCCATGGCTGATCACCATGTCCAGGGATCTTTCGCTTTCACTTGCACGGCAGCCGAAAGCGCGCTGATCGAAGAGGCGTGGCAGCACGCTGCCGACCTGCTGGGTGACTTCACGCCGGGTGAACCGAGCGCGGAGTTTCTGGCCGCTTTCATGCCGACGGACCTCGGCAATCCGTTCAACGGCCTGCTTGGCATCTTCGATGATCCCGCCTTTCCCGATTTCGGCGCGGAGATCGAAATTGAGGGCGGCGTCGACTGTGTCGTCTCGATCTACGGAACCACGGACTTCCAGCCAGGCCCGATCGCCGAACTCATCCGCAATTGTTGCCAGGAGAGTTTGAAGGTTAAACCCATCGGTTTCGACTGGAGCTACAACTGCTCACGTGCCCGTCGCGACAGCTTCGGGGGAGGGTGGTGTGCGATATTCGCCGATCATGTCGAGTTCGAGACCACGCAGCAGCAGCTGGCGCGACGACTGGCCATATTCGCTACCGCGCCAGTGCGAGACCCGCCCGATCCATGGATCGACGACCCCGACCATCCTTCCGTCGACTGGATCGCCGAGGTCCTGAATGGCGACACGCGCCTTGGTTATCTCGACTGGGCGCTCGCCCGGATTGAAGCAGGCGATAGCACCGATGCCCTGACGGTGCCGCCGCCGGCCTGACCGGCTCACACCACAAAATCCTCTCAAGCCAGAAGGACAATATCATGACCGACGCCACCGCGCCGGGCGCATCCGCGCGCCTGTATAGCCAGACCGAACATGACGAACGCGGGAACTTCCATTATGAAGGCGACCTCTACCGCGCCGGAGAACCGTTGCCGTCGCTCGCGTCGCGGATCGAACGCCATCTGGCAGAGCATTTTACCGAAACCACGTTCGCGATCCGCACGGAGAAATTTTCCGGAGGACGCAAGGTCATCGCAGAGCTCCTCGATGCTCCGACCGACCTGACCGGCCGCGACGCGCAGAACGCCTTCATTGTCGAGGTGCGCGATCAAATGGAACGGTTCGGTTCGACCCGGACCAATCCATTGCAGGATTTCTGGTCGTGCAGCTTCTATTGCGAAGTCCGCATCGCCCAGGCCTATTGGTCTGCGTTGGCAAAGCGCAGCGGTAGCCGCAATCCGGTCGATACGGTGATATCGCTGGCGGCATTCAAGAAGCGGATCAAAGCCGGCGACCAGTTGAAACTGATCGACGCACCGGCCGGTCATCGCCTGCTCGGCACGACCCGCGAAATCACCAAGGTGCGCTCCGGCGACCTGATCCTTGAAGGACGCTCCTACCTCAACTTTCCCCGGGCATCGGCCTTTGCCTGTGACGGCCGTCTCATCCGGATCGCCATCGGCTCGGAACATGGTCCGGATGACCACCTGCTCTACGAGTGGATTCGCCTGAAGGCCGCCTGAGCAGGTCCATATCCGCGCCTGCACTCTTCAGTCCGCGCAAATTCCGGGCGCTCACAAAAAAGCGCCGCGCAGAAAATCCTGCTGCGGTTGGCCCATCCGCCCGCGCCCACGCGCGCGCGCCATCATCGATCCGGAGGCTCCGATGCATGAGCCCTATCTCAAAGCGATGGCGACGCTGCTCCGCCGCAGCCAGCCGCGCCACGATCTCTACACCGTTTTCGGCCACTGTATGGAGGCCATGGCACTTGCCATGGTCAACAGCGTCGATCTGCGGCAGCGCGAGCCACGCGAGGCGCGCTATCTCGACATTGTCGGGCACTACCGGCCGGATGTGATCGATCTGTTTCCGCGAGTCCTCGCCGAACTGGTGCAGGCGCTCGAAGTCGGCCTTGGCGATGTTCTGGGCGCCCTGTTTCACGACCTTGAGCTGCACAACAAGGCGCGCGGCCAGTTCTTCACGCCATATACCCTCAGTCGCTTCATGGCCCAGGTGACCATCGGGGATTGCGAAAGCGTCAAAGCGATCATCGGCGACCATGGCTTCGTGACCGCCATGGAACCGGCCTGTGGCGCGGGGTCGATGGTGATTGCGCTTGCTGAGGCCATGCGCGATCTTGGCATAAACTATCAGCGCCATCTTCATGTCACCGCGATCGATATCGACCCGCGCGCGATCCACATGGCTTATGTCCAGCTCTCTCTGCTGCATGTGCCGGCGCATCTCATGGTCGGAAACTCCCTCTCGGGCGAAACGGGCGAGCATTGGTACACACCGGCCCATATTCTGGGCGGATGGAACGCCCGGCTCGCCCACCGACGACGCCACGAGCCCGCCGGTGAGACGCTTGTCCATACTGTCGAAGCGCCGCCTGCGCCGGCCACGATGAACCACGCAGTTTCACCGTCACGCGAGCCTCGAGCATCGCCGCCGGCCATGCCGCAACAGCTCAGCCTTTTCTGACCGTCCAAGATTTCACATTGCTGGAGACCGGCATGTTCCATCATGTCCATATCACCGCACTCAGCCGGACGCCGGCCGGGATGACAGTCATAACGCTTGCCATCTGCGGACCACGAGGCGGCATGCGCGCCGTAGAGGATATTTCTATCGAGGAAGCCGAGAAGATGGCGGCGCGGCTTCAGACGGCCATCACCGCCGCGCACGCCGGGCTCGGCAAGGATCCAGCCGACGTCTTCATCCAGGATGTGATCGGTCAACTCGGCGACCCCGCTCTTGCTGTCGATCCATCTTTCCGCAGATGGTGCAGCGCACATCATGGCCTGCTCAGCGCTCGGCAGGCCGCAGAGCGCTGGTGCTGCTGGCACGTCGCCTGAGCCTCATGGCGATCGAGATAATGGTCGGCCTTCCGCATCTGCGCGAGGGGCCGATATTGAACCGCGCCCGTACCATGCAGGTGCCGACACTCATCTCGGCGAACGCGCTCTCGCGCTGGAATCGCAGCAAGGGCTGGCCCGAATGGCAGGGGTGGCGCCACGATTTGCTGAAAAATGCCGGCGGATTGTCCAGCATTTCATTGGACAGTGCGGGGTTCGTGGCTTTGTCGCGATACCACGCATATCCTTGGGCAACTGAGGATTATCTCGATCTCGCCGCAAGCTATCCGTTCCGTTGGTTCGCCAGCATGGACTATTGCGTCGAACCCGAGATCGCACCCGATCGCGAAGAGGTGCGCGACCGGATTTCGAGAACCATCCGGGTCAACCGCGATTGCTGGCGCGGCGCTCATGACCGCGGCATTGCCCATCGCTTCATGCCGGTAATGCAAGGCCGGGTCGCAGGCGATTATGAAAATTGCATCGATGCGCTGGGCGATATCATCGACGTCGTACCTCTGATCGGCATCGGCTCCATGTGCCGAAGACCCGTAGGCGGCAGCGATGGGGTGATCGCTATCTTCGAGCATCTCGATCGCATTCTTGGGGCCAAGACAATGATTCACGGGTTCGGCATAAAGGGCACGGCCCTCAGCAAGCTCTGCGGGCTCGAACATCGTGTCGCGTCAACAGACAGCCAGGCATTCGGGCTAGCCAGCAGGATCGAGGCGCGCCAGCGCGGCATCTCCAAGACCGACGCCGTCGTCGCCGATCATATGGAAAGATGGGCACGTCGCCAATATGCGCGTACCGCATGCGTTCCCGCGCCCATCCAGGGCGAACTGCCGCTCGGCCCCGATGACCGACTGCCACGCGATCCATGGGAGAGGGCCATTGCACAGGCCCGCGCCGAAATCCGGGCGCTGATCGAAGAGGGGCAACTGTCGCACGATGAGATTTCCGAACCGTGGATCGCGCAGTGGGCAGCCGACATCTTCCAGGCCGAACGGCTTGAATCCGCCGGGGCCTCACGATGATCCGCCACGGCGAAAGCATGGAACGCATCCTGCCCGGTCTATATGCGGGGAATGACGTCAGGGCCGAGCGCCACCGTCGCGGTTGGGCATTTCAGATGAAATGCGGCCAGCTCGGTCGCCAGCTCTGGTTTGAATATTCTCCGCATGGGCTGTGGACCGCTATCGGCATCTGGCGCACCCTGGACACCGGACTCTGGGTGGCAGCGCGCCTCCGCGCCGGAACGCATTTCTGGGATGCGAGCTGCCAGACCGCCCGCCTATATGGTGATGACGTCTATTCCATCCTGCGCGATGAGGTGTGATCCGAACAGGTGAACCACCGGTCAGTAGAGGATCAAGCCCGTCCCCGGCATGAGCTGATCCAGAAAATCGAAATCACGCCGGTTTCCTGTCATCAGATCGCAACCTGTCGCTGCAGCCTGAAGAAACAGCAGGGCATCGTTGAGCAGCGCCATGGAATGCGGCTGACCGGAAAGGCGTGTTACCATTCCTGCCAGCATGCCTGCCTCGCCGAACACACGCGAAGAGGGCACGCTCAGGCGATGCTCGGGAATATCGTCGATTGTCCGCCCCAGCATTTTGAGAACAGACGCGGTGCGCTTGTCGGTCGGATCGAGCGCACCCATCAGATGGGTCATTTCACCAAGCGCCACGCTTGAATGGTTGACGATCCGGTTTTCAAGTAAGCGATCTACCTCGAGAGGTGTCTTGCCCTGAAGCACGTCGATGTAGACGCAGGTGTCAAGCAGGAGCTCCCGGCCGACGATGGCTGCCTTGTGAACGAGCGGCAATTCCTCTTCGGACCGCCGTCTCAGCCTTGCCGCGAGCCGCTGCGGCCTGATCCTGCGTAGCGAAGCCTTGCGATCAAATCCCAAGCGCAACATCCGCAGGAATGGAACCCTTCCGGCCTACCAGCCTCGCGCCGAAATCATCCTCGAGCGCCACTTTGGCAAGAGCATATTCGACGAGATCTGTGGTCGAGGCGATGCCGCTCCGCATCTTGGCACGATCGATGAGTTCACGCGGCACGCGCGCGCCGACGGCGCTGTTGGTGCCTGACAGCAAGCCAGCCGCTTTCGCCGCAGCCACGACCGCTTCATGTCTCTGGGACAAATGATC
Source organism: Sphingomonas sp. IW22 (assembly GCF_041321155.1). Taxonomy (GTDB): domain Bacteria; phylum Pseudomonadota; class Alphaproteobacteria; order Sphingomonadales; family Sphingomonadaceae; genus Sphingomonas. Next base: position 59,618 of record NZ_JBGGWB010000008.1, read on the forward strand.
TTCGTGTTTCGTTGCCATCGAAAACTCCTCACGTTGAACATATACGCAATTTTGTAAAACATGCAAGGCTTTGCCGAAAGCCGCCTGCCAACCTCATTCTTGCGGAGCGAGCCAGAGAGCCTGATAGGACGCGCATCCCTGCATTAGCTCCGCATGCGTCCCACTGCCGACCAGCCTGCCCCCTTTCATGAAAAGAACCTGATCGGCGCCCTTCGCTGTCGCCAGGCGATGGGTGATCATGATGAGGGTCGTTGCGCTATTGGTCCTGCACTGCAGCCTCGCGATCACATCTGCCTCGCTGCGCGGATCGAGCGCGGACGTGCTTTCATCCAGGATCAGGACTGGCACATCCACCCCCGCCAAGCGCGCAAGCTCCAGCTTCTGGATCTGGCCTCCTGACAGGCGCTCGCCCTGTTCCCCCAATTCCATATCGAAGTCGATCGGTCTTCCAGGCTCGTGGAAGCGCCAGACATGAAGCAGTTCCTCGACGTCGCTGATGGGCTGGTTCGCCGGGGGATAGAGGATATTCTCCCGCAGTGATCGGTTGAACAGGCCGATGAACTGCGGCGCATAAAGAATATAGCGATGACGCTCGCTCCAGGGGATCGTGGCGATATCTACACCTGCAATCTCAACCCTTCCCGAGGCAGGTGCGAGCACGCCGGCAAGGATTTGGGCAAGCGTGGATTTGCCCGAACCGTTCGGGCCAACGATGGCGACGAAGCGGCCTGACGCGATATGCAGTGAAATCCCGGCGAGGGCGGGCAAGCCATCATCATAGCGGAAGCTGAGATTTTCAGCGGCGAGATCGGCGTCGGCAAAGCGGTCAGGCTGCCAGGAACCCCGCTCATCTTCGGCATTCGTCAATGCCAGAACGTCGCGAATGTTGGCGATCGCGACACCGGCCTGCGCCAGGATATAGCCCAGCGAACTCAGCGGAACCGTCAGTCTAAAGGCATAGGTCTGCAACAACACGAATTCGCCTGCCGTCATTCGCCCTTTGCCGACATCGAGACCGGCCAGCATGAGCAGCGCCACAAGCCCGGCTCCCACGATGCAGAACTGCAGCGCCGCCATGATCGTCAGCGAACGGTACATGGCCCCGTTGGCCTGCCGCTTCGCGCTCAATGTCCTGCCCACATAGTGGAGTTCGCGATCGAGAGCGCCGTTGAGGATGACCCGGCGGGCATTGCGCACGATGTCGCCGATCGTGCGGGACACATGCGATGCCGCCGCATTGCTTGCATCGGCATGCACACGGTGGCGTGCCGCGCCCATCCAGGTTGCCCCGAGGAATCCCAACAGCGTCACGCCCAGGATCAGGACATTGCGAGGCTCGATCAGGCTGGCGATCACCGCGAGACTGGCAAGAGCCTGCAGGAAGACAGGCCCCAGCCGCCAGATCAATCCTTCCACGACCAGGGTCAGGCTATAGGGCAATCGCTCCAGCATGCCGGGAACGCGTCCGCTCCGGCTGTCGCGCGCCGCCGTGATTTGAGGCAGGGCGGCGCCAAGCGCATGGGTTTTAAGCAGCCGCGCCAGTGCATCGACCATTTTCGCGGTGCAGGAAAGCCTGGCCGTTTCCAGGATGGAGGCGCCCGCCCAGCATCCCACGAACAGCAGGATGTACAGCAACAATTGCATGGGCGGTCCCACTGGTCCGGCCAACGTGTCGATCAGCAGCTTGAGCGCATAGGGACCGGCGACGCCCATCGCGATCACGAGGGCTTCCAGGGCGAAAGCCTCTATCAGGCTCCGCCTGGCACCGAGGTCCGCAGACAGCATCAGCCGCGTCAGCCGGACCAATATGCCGAACGTCGTCACTTTCATGGCCTCCTGGCGATCGGTGAATGAGCCAGAAGGAGGATTTGGAACGCGGCCTTTATCCTAGCGGCAAATCAGGCTGTTGCGAAGCCGGGATCGCGAGACGCCAGAAAGGGAAGGGAGGGGCGGGAATGTGACGGGAGATGTGGATCGTCCCGTTGTTCCTCTATCTCAAGGAGATGGTTCCCATGGCGACCCTTGCCCGCATGAACGAAGCGCCCCCCGTATCCGCCCCCTATCGCATCGATGTCTCGCGCGGCCGAATGAGCAGCCGCGTATCGTCGGAATGGTTCTCCCGGCCCGACGATGAGAAATATCTCTCGCTGACCAGCCTCTATGATGCCGTTCGTGGCCGCGCGGACAGGGCGACCACCCGCATCGTCGAAAGCCGCGCGATCCGGGTCGAGGCGAAAAGCGACAACCCTGAACGCCTGATGCTGATGGCGCCTGGAGATGATCGCCCCCTGGCGCCGACCAACTGGTCCTTCGGCCAGGTGGCGAGCCTCGTTGGGGCACCGGCTTCCTATCTGCGCCAGCTTCCAGCGGCCCTTGCGGGCATCAACCTGCAACAAGGGCTCATGACCCACCGCGGCGAGCAGGTCAAACTGCTGCAGACGGACAATGGCAGAACCGAACTGCGCGCTGCTACCGGTTCCGAATATGGGCGCATTTTCGACTGGGAGCTGGTCCAGGCTGTAATGGCCTTTGCCGGTGACGGCGTCGGCGATACGCGCTGGAAGGTGCCTGGCACAATCCAGTGGGGCAGCATGACCTACAATCCCCACGTGGATATCACCAAGGAAACGACCACACTCTACGCATCGGACAGAGATATTTTCCTGTTCCTCGTCGATGATACACATCCGATCGAGGCAGGAAAACTGCCAAATGGCGATCCTGACCTGTACTTTCGCGGCTTTTATGCCTGGAACAGCGAGGTCGGCTCGAAAACGCTCGGCATTGCGACCTTTTACCTCCGAGGCGTTTGCGCGAACAGATGCCTTTGGGGCGTCGAGAATTTCGAGGAAGTCAACATCCGCCACTCGAAATTCGCCGGCGCCCGTTTTGCCCATCAGGCCGCTCCGGCACTCGAGCATTTCGCGAACTCCTCTCCGTCGCATTTCATCTCCGGCATCAAGGCTGCCCGCGAACGGATCGTCGCGCGCAAGGACGAAGATCGCGAGCCTTTCCTGCGCAGGCGCGGCTTCTCGAAGGCCGAGACCACGAAAATCATCCAGACCGTACTCGCCGAGGAAGGCAGGCCACCTGAATCCATCTATGATTTCGTGCAGGGCATAACCGCGCTCGCGCGGTCGAAGCCCCATCAGGACAGTCGCCTCGAACTGGAAACCAAGGCCCGAAAGCTCCTCGAACAGGCGCTCTGACGCCAGGCCTTCGTCCGCTTCTCCGCTCTTCAGTCCCGCATCCTGGTCCCGCGCCAGGATGCCCTACGTCATGAAAGGATGCCCTCATGCGTCCCCATCAATCCGCCCCCCTCCAGGAATTCACCGTCGACGTCGCCTTTTTCAGCGGCGCAGACCCTTTCGCCACCGAGACATATCGGATCCCGGCCGCGACATGGTTCAGCGCGCAGCAGCAGGCGCTGCATATGTCGGTGAACAGCGTCTACGATAATGCGCGCATTCCCGATCTCCGTCGCACCGCCACCGTCCGGTCCGTCTGACGCTCATCTGCGATCAAGTCGGCCATAGCCAGCCACTCCGGCGCATCATGCGGCGGAGTGGCCGGTCCCGATCAAGGACATCATCATGCAGGAACCTGACGATCGCATGTGGCGCGCGCTGCTCGATTTCCGCGCGCGTCATGGCCGGCGCTGGAAGGACGCGCTCACTCGTAAATGGATGAACGGCGATGACGAGCGGGAGCCAAACAGCGCATCGCTTCGCATGATCCGCAACCAGTTCGGGCCATCCTGGCTCTCGGACTTGCCCAGGCTCCGCCTCGACAACGCGGCGCGGCGTCTCGCCAATCTGGAGAAGCTTCCAGATATGTGCGCCTGTCCTCATCCGGAAACTGGCGAGACCATCATCATCAAGCGCGGCGAGGCCGGATATTGGCCGATGCCCTCGCTCATCGCGGTCGATGCGTTCAATGCGAGGCCTGCCGCGATCGCAGCTATGCAAGCCGGCGCCATGTTCGGATGGCATGTCCCGGCAGCCGATCCCGATCGCTATGATGCGGTTGGAAGTCCACTGACCGATCGGGGCAATGCTGCCGGATGAGATCCCCCTTTCGCGGTGCCTCCTTGCCGCCGACCCGAGACCTAGAGGAGAGAGGGAGGGATGGCGTGATCCTTGAGGAGATCGCGCATGCATGACAAGCCGCTCAGAAATTCCGTCCAGCATGGTTGCGGGCTGTCGCTGCCTTCCTCCGGTGCCGAGGCCTCCCGCCATGATTGAAGCCTCGACAGCCTTCGATCCCGCCGACGCGCGATGCTGGGTCGCGCGGGGCCGCCCCGAAGATCATGCAGAGCAACTGGCTCGCGCATGGGCTGACTTTCCGGATCTCCCCAATGAGGCGCCAGCCCAGGACCGCATGGCCCGCATTCGCGAGCGCGTCGCGGCGCTTCGCCCCCTCAACGACGCCATCCGCGAGGAAGGGGAACGCGAGCGGAAGCGCCGGAATTTCGCCTTCGTCGAACGCCGCATCGCGGAAGGGAAGGGCGCCGCGCGCGATCATTTCATCCTGCAGGCTTCCTCCCGCCATGGCTATGACTGGGACGACGCGGTTCACTATGCGGATGGCAGTATCGCGGCAATATCAGGCTGGGAGCCGCGCCGATCCTTCCATACAAGGTCTGGCGCAAGCGCTGATCCACTCGACAGCGCCTATGCCCAGGGCTTTCGCGATGGCGGAGGCTGTTTCGAAGATCCGTTCGATGCTGCGCGGCGCGCCTATGCCGCCGCCGCGGCCGCCACGCAGCGCGAACCACGAACCGCCTCTGTCCAGCCGATGTCCCGGCCGCTTCCAAGCAGTTGGCCTCTGCCGACAGACGCGCCGCGCCCCACGCGATGGTCCAGGCGCCTGCTGATCATAGGTGCGACTTCCGCCGCGGATGCAGGCCTTGCGCTTCCTGCCATGCTCCAGTCCCGGTCAGGCCATCAGGACATGACAATGATCCTTGCCGTTCCCGGCCAGGGATTTTGCCTTTGGGATAGCGTCGGCAATGCCGAGACACAGAATAGGCAGAGCCCGTTGCCTGTCCTGCTCGCCCATGTCGATCCTGACGATACTCTGGTCGTTGCAGACGGAGATGATCTCGACTGGATCGACCATCACGCCGCTCTCCTTCCCCTCTGCCGCACGATGGAGCGGACGCGAAACTCGGTGATCCAGCAACGGGGCCAGTTTCGCACCTGGCTCGATCGTGGGCTCGATACCGGCGAAATCATGGCCGGCGGGCATATCTGCTGGACGAAGGTCGCCCAGGGGCTCTCAGGCCGCCTCGGGGAATTTATCGCCCGCTATAGCGGCCCCGTCCGCCCGCGCGGCCATCAGATCGTCATCGAGCTCACAGACGGAACGTCAGCAACCGGCTTCATGACGCCGCAGGGCGACCTGCTCAAGCCGGAAGCGATCATCTCCAACAAAGCGCATTTGCGCAAGCATATGGCGGCAATGCTGCGCCGCTTCGCCTCCGCGATCCCGCACTATTGACCTCTCCTGGACCACGCGAAGCAGGCTCGAATCGCGAGATTGGAAACCCATCATGACCATCCCCACCACCGGCAGGGCCATCATTCAATCCAACATCGACAGGACGGGCCAGCATATCTTCGCAATCTTCCCCGATGCCGACAATGCGGGCTTTGCCTACACGATCGGCAACGCGCGGCTGGGCCTCCCCGAGCTGCTGATTATCGGAAATTTCGCGCCGATCCTGATGGCATCGGTTCTCAACGAAGTGGGCCAGCGAATGCGCCAGAAGGACCAGGTGCCCGACAAGGATATCGATATCGGCGGCGCTTTCCCGATCCGTCCCCGCCTTGCCGGGGCTGAGGCTCGCACCGCATTCACCATCCAGGTTGGGCGCTTTCTCGGCCATGATGAATATGCCGTCGTTCAGCTCCTCCTGCCCGATCCCATGGGCTTCTATCCCGGCGAGCCAGGATGCGACCCTCGTTACGACGTTCCCCGCCCATGATGCCCTGCCATTGAGGAACGCAGCCATGCGCCCGACCGCGAAAATCCCATGTACCGAACCGGGCCAGCAAAAGCCGGTGTCCCTGATCGTCAGGCAAGCCGGATATCCCGACATGCTGGTGCAAACGCTCGAGCAAGCGTCGCGCGGCTATTGCGAACGCCGCGATAGGACCGGCCTTGGCGCCAGCGCTTTCCCGGAAGCCGAACTCATGCGCGACGGCGTCATCGTCGGCCGCATCAGCTATAACGGCCGCATCTGGCATCCCATCCCATGGCGACCGGGCGACAGGCCCATCTACGACAACACAGCTTGCCATCGCGGCGAGGCCGAGAGCTGACATCCGCTTCAGCCCAACCCGGCCCATGTCTGCAGAGTTTCCAGACCGCTCTCCGGACCGAACAGCGGAGCGGAGGGGGAGGGTGTGTGTGGGAAACCGCGAGAAGCATTGCGCGCCCATGTGAAGGAACCCCCGATGGATATGATCACCTGCAGGGCCCGCATCGCCGGGCAGGCTCCGCTTTACAGCTATCGCGTCCTTGTCCCGCTGGACCAGCTCACCCCCCTCCGTCGTCATCGTGTCGTAATTCTTCATGCCATCACACGAGCCGGACGACAGCCCTGTACCCGGCTCGCCGATGTGCTGGCGCCCAACCGCTGGTTCGAGCGCTATCTCGCCATGCATTGCGGCCTGACTGCGCGCCTCAATCTCGTGTCCCGCCGTGTCGAAGCCATCATCCTGCACGCCATTTTCCCTGAAATGACTGCGCGTCTCGTTCCGCCGATGCTTCAGCTCGATCATGATCCCGGGGAGGCCAGCCATCGCATATCCGGCATCGATCTCAACGCAGCGTTCGATAACCTCGCACCGCGGATCGAAACGCTGATGGCGGCCGATCTTGGGCTTTGCACCGACAATCAACGCCGCGCAGCCTGAAGCAGGATCCAGCCCATGACCAGCTATGCCCCATTCCGTCTCGAAATCGCCGCCTGCCTTTGGGAAACAGTCCTAAACTTTCGCGACCGGCCTCCCACCGATCCCGATGCGCTACAGCGCGCTCTCGCCATCCATAGAGCATTCGACAGGCTTGGGGCTGACGCCCTGCGTCCCATTGTGCTCAGCTGGACCCCTAAGATCGAACGCGCATGGCAGGACGTCGATGACGATTGCCCCTTCGGTCACGACTGGGCCTATATAGGCCGATGGATGGTCGAGAATGTCGACTGGACCCATCCGCACCACCCGGTCCTGCACTCCGATATGACCGGACAGGATGCTGAACAGGCTTCGCCAACCGGCATTGGGGAAGAGGCATCGTCGAGGCCGACGGATACGGTCAGCTGCCAGGATCACCTTGCCCTTTTGGCGCGGGCACGCTCCGCCATCGAACATCCCGATGACCTTGCAAACCATGCACGGACCCAGTTGATCGCGGAAATCCGCGGTGCCGAGGATCTTTTCGAACGATCACCCTTGCCCTGGACGGTCCATCTTCATGCCGCCGCTATCGAGCACCGCTATGGTACCAATATCCATGCCGCCATCGATGAGGCCATGCTGAACGCGGAAATTGCCGCCTGGTGCCGGGAGTGGTGGAAAGAAGCCGGCGACGAACGCGATCCCGCCACGCTCGATGATGAGACCGTGATCGCCGTTTATTTCGACGGGCATCCGTCGGACGGATGCGCTAAGGACCAGCTGCAGGTCGTGCCGCCAGGTCTCAAGGCAACCAGCACTTCGGAACCGGTGGAAATGGGACGCTATTGTGTGCTCTCGACCGCGCATCTCACGGTCCAGACGGCCGGCCTTCTCGATGGCTGGGCATCCTGGCCGCCGACCGAGCGGCCGATCGACATCGCCGCCTCCGTCTACGGCTGGTTCGTGCCCACGCGGTCGCTCGAAGAAACGCGCCAGGCGCTACTGCCGGCAGACCTGCTGCGCTTGATGGTCTTCGGCAGGAGCAGGGGCTTCCAGTTCCTGCTGCTCGATTGCGACGGCGACCGCTCGGACGATTTGCCGATCCACGACTGGTGATCCCGCACTCGAAAGGAAATCCCGATGATTGGAACGCTTGAGCGTGCCGCGACTCCCAGCCGCTCGGCCGGCGCCCAGACACCGCCGACAATACCCGCCCTGCCGCTGCAACCGGGCAAGCTTTATCTTCGGCTCTACCACGGCCGCGCCACGCCCGACGAGCAGATGGAGGACTGGGGCAGCGATGGCCCCGTGATCGGACCGCTCGCCTCGATCCATGTCACTTATATGTGTCATCTGAAATTCGCCGCGGCCCCGGATGTCATGGAACGCTTTTTCCCGGAGGTCATGGCGCAGTGGCAAGCCAGCGGTGTCAGTAACGCCCATGGACCGCTTTGCGACTGGCAATTCAACGTGATCGACGATCTCATCGAATATGGCGGCATCCTATATGGGGATTGGTCGACTTTCCTCGCCGACGATCATGCTGCCCGCTAGCGCGTCCCATCCCATCATGGGGCATCGGCGCTACCCTCCAGCAACGACAGCAGCATCACATGGAGGGCATCTTCCGCGCGCTCCCGCCTTGTCGCATCGCTCGAGGCCAGATCCTTTCGCATCCAGTCGGGCAATCGCCGCACAAGGTCGCGCAGTTTCACATCGTTTGATTGGCTCATCACCCTCCCTTTGCAGGACGGTCATCCCGGCGGCAACCGTCTTGCCCAACTGGCATCCGCAAACCGGGATGAAGGGGGAGGGGGCGGCGCAAGGGAGGCGGACAGACGGTCCGTCGTCGAGACCGGAGATGATCATGCCTCTTCCCGCCACCATCCAGACGGCCGTCAGTCAGGACGCGATCCGTCGCGCATCTCGCCTTTTCTCGGGGGATAGCCGCGACTGTCTCCAGGAGCTGTGCCAGAATGCACGGCGGGCCGGCGCTACGCGCATCGCGATCGATCTCACCCAGCAGGACGGCCGCTTCTCCCTTCATGTTCGCGACGATGGTTGCGGCATCGACGATCCGGCCGCCCTGCTGCTGCTCGGACATTCCGGTTGGGACCATGACATCGCGCGCTCCGAAGACCCCGCCGGCATGGGCATGTTCAGCCTTGCGGGCCGCTCCGTCGAAATCCAGTCCTTTTCGCCATCGGCCGGCACGGCATGGAAAGTGGGCATCCCAGCCCAGGCATGGGACAGCGGCGCACCGCTTGCCCTTGAACAGGGCACGATCGGCTGGGGCACGCTGATCTCGATCGCAATGCCCGATGACTGGCATTTCGGTTTACACAGCATTGTCGCGGATATCGCGCTCCACTTTCCCTTACCGATGACGATGAACGGGGTGTTGCAGCCGCGGAAGGATTTCCTCAAGGACGCGCTACTGGTCGAAGACGCCTGCGGCTGCCGTATCGGCGTCTACAATCTCGATCCGGACTGGCAAGATGGCCGCCGCATCAACTTTCACGGTTTGCGTGTCAAATGCCCCTTGCCTACCATTCGCGAAGTCAAGGACAGCATCGACCACTGGGCCGTCCGGATCGATATTGTCGATGCGCCTGAAATCCATCTGGTACTCCCGGCCCGCAAGGACGTTATCGAAAACGCCGCGCTGAAGGTTCTTCGCGAAGCCGCGGAACGAGCCATATACAAATTCATCGCCACGCAGCCCGATCATCGCCTCCCCTTCTCTGCCTGGAGACGGGCTCACGAACTGGGTGTCACGCTGCCTGAAGCGCGCTGCGCCCTGTCTCTCTGGCATCCACAGACGCCCGACGACCATCATGCGCGCGTCAGCACCGGGTTCGCTTCCGAGGGCCCGATGCTGCTTGTCCCCACGCTGGAGTCCGACATCGCGCAGCCACTCGCGCTCACCCGACGCCAGGCGCCGCTTCAGGCGTTCCAGCTCGTCGAAGAGGAACGCTTGCTCGAAGGCTATAGCTGGTACGACCAGATCCCGATCATCGATCAGCTTTCCTTTCAAATCCACCATGATGGGGCTGAATATCGCCATGGTGACGACCACCATCTTCCCGTTGATCTGCCGTCAGGCCTTGTCGACAGCATCACCCTCGAACTGACAGTCGCTCAGTCCGAATGCGAAAACGCACCACAAGCCATGCATTCCATCAAAGTCCCGGCTCTTGTTTGCCCCAACAACGGTTGGGACATCGAACAGGCAACCATCCTCGTGGCACGCGACAGCGACATCAAACCGGACCGACTGGGGCGCCTGATCTATGCGACATTATTCTGTTCGATCGACGATGGCGACAATGATAGCTGGGAAACCCAGTCACGCGCCTTCGAGCGCGATGCCCGCCAGGAAGCGACCCGGATTCTTCTCGGCGAGGATGCAGCCATCCTTCAGGCCATCACGATGAACGCACGGGATCATCTGACCTGGCTGATCCCGCAGGATCGCAAGATCGTCATTCACGCCGATCGCGACGCCTTCACCGTGGATTTCATCTCGAACTGAACCGCCGGCGGGAGTGCCTGGCGCTCCCGCTACTCCTATCCGCCCCAAATGAAGGAGACCGGCCATGCGCCGCTTCCCCGTGTGCGCCTGCTCGACGGCGCATCTTCCCCCTGCCGAGCGCGACACCATTGACGGCCTGATCCGGAACGCGCCCCGAAGCGGCGGCCGCCTCATCGTCGATCATCCGCTATTGTCGATCGAGCCACACCAATATGGCTTCTGGATCCATCTTGGCCTGCTCGATGACTGGCCGGAGCGCCCCGACGCACTTTCCCCTGAGATCTGGGCTCTGCTGACCCACGCCCGCACGACGGGCGCCAACTGGATCAGCTTCGACCGCGACGAGCCGCATTGCGATCGCTTTCCGGTCTTTCCCGCGATTACGGAAATAGCGGCAACGCAATCCGGCGACCTTGCCGAACCGGTGGCCACCGCGAGGCCTGTGGCCGGGACGACCGTGCGCTGCGCCTCTTGCGGCAGCGCGGATGTGATGCGCGACGCCTGGGCCTGCTGGGACGATCACACCCAGGATTGGGTCCTCGGCTCGGTGTTCGACGCAGCCTTTTGCGAAGCCTGCGAGAACGACACGACACTGGTCGTGGAGATCCTTGAAACCACGGAGATTGCAGCATGACCATGCCATCGGCCTCCATCGACCATCCGGTCACCCATGTCGCCCTCAGTAGCCTCGAGCGCTCGGCCTTGCAGGTCGCTCTTTTCGATCCCGCATCCATCGCGTCGATCCGCGGTGGCGCGCGGCTCAACCTGATCGACGCGGACGACAGCGGCACGCTCAAACATGCCGTCGCCCTGGCCGATTATCCCGATGCGCTCTGGCACGCGGTCGCATCCGCCCTTGTCGAGGCTCCAGCTCCCGCCACTTCACCAGTCTCGCTGGCCGAACTCTATGCGTCCCGCTCCGTTCCCGATCCGCAGCTGTGTGCCTGCTTCATAGCGCTGATACCCGCCGAACTGGAAGCGGCGCTTGAGGCCGAGCATCCCGATGCGCTGGACAGACGCGACGCTTTCGGTGCGCGGATCCATTGCATGCACCGAATGCGCTGGTTCAACGATATTTTCGCCTTCCTGCCGCCCGAGGCGCTGTCGCAAACCGGCTGGCAGGCTGCCGCACGGCAAATCGACCAGCCCGAAGGGCCTCGCTGGGCACCGGAGCTTCTGCTGCGGCGCCGCTCGCTGTTCCACGATCCGAAGCTCGACCGCGCGGCTGCCCTGATCCGGGAGATTGAGGCGTCGCTCTGGATTACCTGCGAAGAACCATTCGGGGCCGGCCAGGATTTCGACGCCTATCGAGCCGGTCTGTTCAGCCAGGTGATGGCCGACCCTTGTGCGTTAGGAATCCTTCACGATGATGGCGATCACCAGTTCGCTGTCGTGACCGATGCCCTGGAAGCGGCCGGTCATGACTGGCGCAATGCTGGACCCATCATTCTTCCGGCAGCGATCGCCGCCTGAATTCCCTCTCCACATTCAACGCGAACGACCGCCTTCTGGCGGCCGGTCAAGGAGTATGTCCGATGAACATTCCCATCAGCAATTTCACCCGCGACGCCCGCGTTCCGCTCGGCCATTGCTCGACCGGTCCCCTCGAACTGGATCTCGGCAAGCTGATGTCGGGTCGCTGCCTGATCCAGGGATCATCGGGCGCGGGCAAGAGCCAGACGCTGCGCCGGATCATCGAGGAAGCCTTCGACTATCTCACGACCATCATCGTGGACCCGGAGGGAGAGTTCGCCAATCTCGCCGCGCATATCGGCGCGACCACGGTGGTCGCGCGCGACTATGCCAATGACGGTCTCACCGCACTTGCGCTGCGCACGCGCCAGCACCGGATCGCGTTGCACCTCGATCTCACCGATCTCGAACCCGATCACCGCATCGAGAAGGCGGCCGCCTTTTTCGCGGGGCTGCTATCCGCGCAACGCGAACATTGGGCGCATACAGTGCTGGTATGCATCGACGAAGCGCATCTGCTGGCACCGCATATGGCAGCGTCCGCCCGTGATGCAGAAACCCGCCGCCTGGGCGTTGCCACGCTGACCGACATGTGCGCCCGGGGTCGCAAGCGCGGCATCGGTACGATCATCGCCACGCAGCGCCTCGCCAAACTCGCCAGTTCGGTGGTCTCGGAACTGCATAATCATCTGATCGGCCTCAACGTCTTCGACCGCGATGTGGCGCGCGCCGCGGACCTGCTCGGGTTCGGCAGCGATCAGGCAGCGCTATTGCGCCTGCTTCCACCCGGCGAGTTCTTCGCCTTCGGTCCCGCACTGGCCGCCACGCCCGTGCTCGCGAAGATCGATCCGACGATTACGCCCCATATCGGCCGCACGCCTGACCTTGTGGCCGCCGCCGACCTCGGCCCGGACGAGAGCCGCACTTTGCTCGACCTTGAAAATCTGCGCGAGGTTGCGCCGGTCAGGACCACCCATGCTGCCATGCGGGGACAGCGCGCGCTCGACGCCTTTCTGCTCGACCCTGCCGCTCCCGCCGCCGCACGCATTGTCGGTGCCCTGGGCAACATTGCGCCTAATGCCACTACGTCCGACGATCTTGCGCGCCACCTTGCGCTTGCCGCCAATGATGTCGACGCCGGACTGGATCTGCTCGCTGCCATCGGCGCGTCCGACACGATGCCACGCGGGGATACGCGTATTGCGCGTCTGTCGGCCCGGTTGCGCCTGCGCGTCGTCGATACGCCCGTCGTCGGTCTGGTCTGAAGGAAGCGCATCATGACCCATAAAAGCTTCGATCTCGACGCCGATATCGTCGAACTGACCCCCTTCGTCCCCGAAGCGGAAGCTGTTCCGACCGTGCCGCTTGCAGAACTGGCCTTCCGCGCGGACGCATGGCTCCCCGATGAGACCAAGCGTCTGCGCGCCGCATTCGCCGAAGATCACACAATCGATGAGATAGCGGCCATGCTTGGCCGACCTCGGGCAGGCGTCGCCACGCGTATCCATGATCTTGGCCTGCGCCGTAACTCGCGGCGGTCCTGGACCGAATGGGACGACGAGGAGATGGCACGCTGCTATGCGCACGAACCCACGGCAACGCTGGCCGCCCGGCTCGGTCGGGGCGTAAGTGCGCTTTATGCCCGCGCGCGGCTGCTGGACCTGTCCGAGCCCGGATCGCCACCCTATAGTGGATGGGAAGATGCGCAACTTCGTGCCGGCTATGAGAAGGGCGTTCCTGTCGCCCAGATCGCGAGCCTGATCGGTCGCCCGTTCACCGGCATCATTTCCCGCGCATCGACATTGGGCCTCCGCCACGCCTGTCAACCCGACGACTGGAGCGACGCGGAAATGACCCGTGCGCTCGAACTGGCGTCGACCGGCGCACGCTATGTCGCCATTGCACAGTTTCTGACGGCCGAAGGCTTTCCGGCCCGCAACGGTCGCAGTCTCGGTCAACGCCTGCGCAAACTCGGCTATGGTCGGGGCTGGGGACGCCCATGGATTGCAGAGGAAGACGATCTGCTGCGCCACGCCTATACGACCGGCGCGAGCCTGACGCCGCTGCGCGAACGTCTTGGGCGCACGCCGCACTCGATCCGATGGCGGGCCGAAGCGCTGGGCTTGCGCGGCACGCATGTCCATCGCGACGGCTTTCGGCAGGGGCCCGTCTGGACGGTCGAGGAAGAAGCCCGGTTGCGGGCGGACTATGGCAAAATTCCGACACGGCAGATCGCCGACCAGATTGGCCGCGGGGTGCGCGCCGTTCTCTACCATGCCAACCGGATGGGTCTTACCCACGGTTTCATGCGCGCGTTCAGCGCCGACGAGGACAGGGCGATCCGCAATGCCTGGACATATGGCGTCTCGATGGTCGATGTCGCCCAGGCGTTGGGCCGCGATCCCGCCGTCATCGGTAAACATGCCGCGCGTATCGGCTGTCGATTCAACGATCCTGCCAGACCTGTCCGAGGCCCGAAGACCCGGCGGGCAAATCGCACGCCTGTCACGCTTCAGAGCCTGCTTGCGCTCGATCCTGCGGAGGTGGTCGATGTCGACCTTCCGCTCGCTGCCTGATCCTGTTCCAGCACGGAGATCATCATGTCATCGTCTGATCATCGCGGCCCTTCCGCGTCACCATCTACAAGGCTCGAATTTACCTATTCCCGCTGGAGGCATGGCGGCTGGTATGTTCACGGCGTCCGCTATCCAAATGGTGCGATCGGTTGTGTCTCCCGAAACTATCCCGACGGCAAATGGCGCATCGTTTGCGATCCGCCCCCCTTCGAGAAACGCCCCGCCTTCCAGAAGCGCGAAGACGCCGCCATGGCCGAATGGCGACTGGCGCAAGCGGAAGTTCTGGAAAGCAATGGCGGCACTCCGCGCTGCTGCTCACAACCTTGATCCTCGACACCCACCGTCAACCGGATGGAGGACATCATGCCATCTGCTTGGAAAACCTATTGCTGTTGCGGTCAATATGCCGGCCATTTCGAGCAGCACTGGAATCGCGATACCGGCTATAGCCTTTGCGAGGATTGCACCGACTATTGTGCCCGTGGCGAAACGGCCGAGAATTTCGAGCGGACCTACGGCGTAGCGGGCGTCCATTATGCCCGAAGCCCGTCGCTCGGCATCCTGCGCAATTCGGACTGAGCGACGAAGCCCGGACGATCCCCAAGAGATCGCGTATTAAGCTCTCCGAGCCGATCAGGGTGGTGATCTACGCGACCACGTCCCCAATCCCCGTCGACGCACGATCCCGTCCCACTCGAAACACGGCAACCGCCGATCTGTCGATCGCGCCCTGACTTTCCGCTCATCCCACTGGAGGCTCCATGTCCCTGCCAGACCAAAGCAACGGTTTCTCGCCACTGAGGCAGAAACTCTCCTCTTTCGATAATGCGTACAAAATTGCCCTTATCCTTCGACGTGACAAAGGCGTCCCGCATTATGTCGTACGCGGGATCCTTCCCCTCCAGGCCTATCGGGTGACGACGAGGCCGCCGGCCTGGCCGGACCGCTGGCTGGCGATGGTCGCATGAGCGCGGGCAGTCGTGCGCCCGTCGTCGCGGCATGGGGTGCGGGCACCAATTCGACCGCAATGATCATCGAGTTGGTCCGCCGCGGAGAAATCCCGGACATGACGTTGTTGGCAGCCATGCCCGAGCAGCCACACACGAGGCGGCTTATCCCTGTCTTCCGCCAGTGGATGGACGATCATGGCGTTCCCAACGAGATCGTCGAATATCAGGCCCGGTTCTTCAAGCATTGGCCACCCTACACCTCGCTGCTCGATGCGTGCCTGACGAACGGCACATTGCCGTCGATTGCCTTCGGGCAGCACAGCTGTTCGGCCCGGCATAAAATTTCGCCACAGGATAAGTGGGTCAAAGCATGGCCTCCGGCGCAGCACGCCTGGGCGAATGGGCGCAAGGTTGTCCGCCTGATCGGCTACGACTGCTCCGCTCGGGACAACGAGCGCTATGCTCATCGCGAAGGGCATGTTTCAGATTTCTATGAGTACAGGTACCCCCTTCGGGAATGGGGTCTCACGCGCGAGGATTGTGAACACATCATCGCAGATGCTGGCTTGCCAAGCTTTTGTAAAAGTTCATGTTTCTTCTGCACGGCAATGCAGATTTCAGAGGTCCGCGCACTAGCTCGCGAGGAATTGCGCCTCATCGTCCTGCTTGAAGCGCGCGCCGCCCCGAGGCTTCGAACCGTTGAAGGACTATGGCGCAAATCGACGAAAAAACGTCCCGGTTCGATGACAGCGTTCATCCGTGCCGAAGGGTTACTCGATCCCGGCGAGATCGACGAGATTATCGCCAACGCGCCTCTCGATCTTCTTGAATTCCAGCGTGCGGCCGCTGCTGTTCCGATCGAGCAACGATCCCATATCAGCACATGGATCGAGCGTTTCAATGCCGGGCGAGCCTGTGCTCCACCGCCCGCCAATGATCCGGATGACCTCCCCCGGACGGCTTGATCCCTGGCTCCAGCCCGGCATGGGACATACCTGGTGCCGGCGGCCTTGGCACCCATCACACACGTTGGCTGAAACGATCAGTGCAGTCAGCACAAAGGCGTCGTCCGCCGCTTCGTAGTCAATCGCGATCCATGCGCTTTGCTGTGCGTGCCATAAGCTATCCCCGATAGGGACGAAGTGTTCGGCGATCCCGCCGTGCGGCCCGCCACCATCCCCTGATGGTTCCCGCTACCGGAAACGCACCGGCCGGTGCCGCCCTGCATGGACCCGTTCGGTCTGCCTGCAAGAGCCGCCTGATCATGCCGCCCCCGCCGCTACCGCTACTCCCGCCGGCGTAGCGCCAGCGCGGCTACCGCCGCGCCTCCAGCCTCGCTCCCCAACCCCTCTTCGGCCCCGCATCTTCCACCCCGGCTCCGCGCCATGCCGCGGTGGTCGCGCAGAGTTGTGGGCGGGCCGCGGCGTTGCGCGTGGGGCAGGCGGGGAGGCGTCGCGCGGGAGGCATGCGGAGCGCTGTCCCACAGGCGCGCGGCGCGCGGGGAGAGGGCGGGACAGAGAGGAGAGAAGGACCGGGGAGGGCGTCGCCGGAGAATGGTCTTCGAGCGACATTCGAAAGGTCAAGACGATGAACATCGGTGAAATCTTCAATGTGAACAACCGCCTGACGGGCTCGATCGCCACCCGCACGATCGACCTGCCCCGCATCGGGCTGCGCAAGGTGATGAGCGAGAACGAGAAGGCTCCGGTCTACGAGATCCTCGCCCTGAACGTCGCACGCCGCTGGGTCCAGATCGGCGCGCTGTGGGAAGCCGTCTCGAAGCGCACCGGCGAAACCTTCCTCGCCGGGAACATCGACGATCCCAGCCTGCCCGAGCCGATGCCGATCGCGCTCTTCCCGGCCGATCACGGGGGCTACATGGTCGCGTGGCGGCGCGACACCATGCGTTCCGACTTCGGCGGTGGCATGGGCGTCAGCCGCACGAACTATGACGATCGCGGCCCGCGCGATCAGGGTGGCTTCGGCGACAGCACCGTCGGTGCCAGCGGCGAACTGACCGGCGCGGGTGCGCCGTTCGGCGAGGAGGACCCGTTCTGATCGCCGGTTGATCGGAACAGGTTCCGGGCCGGGGAGGCGACAGGCTTCCCCGGCCCTTTTCTTTTCTCTTGTCTGAGGAGGCAGCCCATGCCGCTCCCTTCGTTGCACGACCTCGCCCCCTTCGCCGATCTCTCCGCGCTCTGCACAGCGATCATGGCCAGTCCCGCCATCCGGGATATGCTTTCCCCGCCGTTTCCTGCGGCCCATATTCCGGAAATCCCGGCAGGGATCACCTGCGGCGAGATCATCGCTGCCATTTACGACCTGCTCGAGGGCACGCCCTTTGCCCCGCATGCCGCTGAAATCGTCGGGGCCGTCCTGACGCGCTCCGCTGCCTTCGCCGGCATCCGGGCGAGCATGCACTGATCCGACACCATGGGGGCGGGACGCCATCGCGTCTCGCCCCTTTTTTTCCATCATGCAGGAGAAGTCCCATGACCCAAGACCGTTCGCGCAGCATAAGCCGCTTCGCAGACCTGCCGGCATTGTTCGCCGAGATGACGGCAACGCCGGAATTCCAGCGCGCCTTTGGCGATCCTATCCCGCTTTCGATCATCCAGCCGGGCGACGAACCGGGCGAGCATGACATGCCCGATCCGTTGCACGCGCAGGCGGATTGCGCGGGGATCATCGCCACGATCTTCGACCTGCTGACCGATACAAGGCTCGATGCGCTCGCACCCGAAATCGCGTGGGGCACCGTCAACAGCTTCCATTTCGTCGCTGGCAAGCTAGAAAAGCAGGAGGACGCAGTAGTCGACGAGCTGCGCGACATGATGCGGCGGAACGATATCTCCGAAGTGTTCAACACCGAACTGGAGGAGAAGCAGCTCCTGTGCCAGTCACTGTCCGAACAGCGCGAGGCGGTCGAGTGCATGCGCGACTATGCCGCCGAAACCTTCCGCGTGCTCTCAGGCCGTCCCTGGTCGCCCGCGCGCGGCTCGCGTGTCTCGAAGGCCGCCACCGCCACGCAGGTGTCGATACAGGACTTCCTGCGCGCCCGGGAACTGGCCGACCGCGAGCGTTACCGCCCGCGTGGTCCGATCGTCGTCGCCTCGGGTCATGCCGAATGGCATGACTGGCAACTGCTCTGGGACCGGCTCGATTCCATCCTCGAGCGCATCCCGCACATGACGCTGGTGACGACCGCGCAGCGCAAGGGGTTCGATGCGATCGTGGCTTCATGGGCGGGGAACCGCGAGGTCCAGCTCGTGACCTACTCGTTGACAGGCTCGGGACGCGGTGCGCCCTTCGCGCGCAACCGCAAGCTGGTCGATCTCAAACCCGTCGAAGCCTTGCTGGGGGAGGGGTCAGGCATTCAGGCCAATCTTTATCAGGCCCTGCGCAAGGCAGGTGTCCCTATCCATGCCTTCCGCAAGGCGGATCAGGCTCCGGCCGAGAAGGTCGCTCCGCCGGAGCGGGGGCGGCTGCGTCGGGCGGCGTAACTTCCGCGAACTTCTTTCATCCTGTCGGGGACGGCGCTTCGCGCTGTTCCCGTTTTTTATGGGAGCGCATGATGGCGATACCCGATCATCACCGAGCCAATTTTCAAACGTTGCTGGATGCCGCCATGGACGACAATCTCGCTTTGATGGAATGCCTCGATGCGGTTTCCGGTGAGCCCCGCTATGTGGTCTGCGCCGTCGGCCGGAGCGGGGAGGAATATCTGTTCACGCCGTTCGGGCACTTGCATGACGGCGATCCCTTCGCCGCCTATGTTCCGCCAGCGCCCTGAGCAGGACGCGGCCCCGATCGGGTGGAACGACGTGCGGGCATCGCGAGCGGACTCGCAATACCCTCCCATTCCCATGATCGTCATGGAGGCGTCGGTCGGCGTCAAGGACGGCGGGGCCCCACCATTTTGCTCCGCAAAATCGTTGCCCCCACCGCCGCTTCGCGACCGCATCTGCGGTCCTTGACCCCGGCCCTCACCGTCCATGGACATTGAGGGCAGCGCTCAGAGGCACCCATTTGCGAATCAGGGGCATCGAGCCCCAGATTCGCAAAGCCTCTTCTCTCTCTCAAGAATTCCTATGGTGGCACGGGACCGCGTCGGCCTCAAGGACGACGGGGCCCCACCATTTTTTTGGGCGGGTCGGGCGTCGCGCTTGGCCTGCAATGTAGGTGGCCGCCCAAAAAAATCGTGACCCCCATCGCCGGCTGCGCCGGTCGCTTCGCGATCCTTGACCCCGCCGCTCGGAGCCCGTGCCCAAGGGGGAACCTCTTTCGTTTCAGCAGGAGGTTCCAATGACGAATATCAACCGCAGCGTTCGCCCGTTCTCCGACATCGCCGAATACATCGCGCAGGAGACAGCCGCCACCACCGACGATTTCCACGCCGCCTTCGCCTCCAATCTCGAGGGGATTCGCATCGGGCGCGGTGAAGAGGAGATGGCGACCGACATGCCCGATCCGCGGGAAGCGCAGCTTGCCGTGGAACTCATTGTCACGACACTCTTCGACGTGCTTCGGGACACCCGGTTGCAGCCGGCCGCGGAGCGCCTCGCATGGGGCATCGTCAACAGTTTCCATCACGTCGCCGACCAGTGGGCGGGCCAAGCCGACAAGGCGACGCGCGATGTTCAGGACCTGCTGCGGTGCGCCGACGGCAGCGAAATCCACGGTGTCGAACTTGAGCAGGCGCGCGATAACCTCGAATTCCTCGATGAAGCCACCGACGCCCTGCGGTGCATGCGCGACTACGCCGCCGACGTCTTCCACACCGAAACCGGCCGCCCGTGGTCCGCTCCGAAGGGATCGCTGATATCGAGCAAGCGCACCGCCTCGGTGATCGCCGCCACCGATTTCCTCGCCGCCCGCCGCCTCCGCAAGAACGAAGCGCACTACCCGGAAGGGTCCGTCGTGATCTTCTCCGGCGGCGCGGACTGCTGGTTCGACGAGCGCCTCATCTGGGGGAAGCTCGACGAAGCGAAAGCGCGAAATCCGATGATGCTGCTGGCGACCACCGCACAGGATAAGGGGTGCGACGCGATGGCCGCAGCGTGGGCCGCCTCGCGTAAGGTGAAGCTCATCACGTTCCGCCTCAGCGCGAAGCTGGGGAAGAGGGCGGGGTTCGTCCGGAACGAGCAGATGGTCGGACTGCGGCCCGTCGAGGCGCTGGTCTGCGAAGGGTCGGGACTACAGTCTCACCTCGCGCGCCTCGTTAAGGAGAAGCGTATCCCGGCGCGGTTCGTCAGGCTCAGCGATCAGGAATGGGAGGCGCAGTGAGGTTCCGCCTGAGGATCGGTCCGGTTCGCCGGGCCGGTCCTCATTTCTTTTTATCCAGCGTCACATCCGCCCCCGCTCAGGGACCCGCAGGCGGGTCCGTCGCGGGCGCGATGCGGAACCGCCAGGGCGGTCCCGGCCGTCTGCGCGCGGCTCCGCCGTGCTCGCCGCAGGGACACCCTACGGGTGCGGTCTGGGCGGGGGTGGCTGAGGTGGCAAGGCCCGCGTCCTGCCATCAGAGGAGAGGAGGGGAGAGAGGAGTGGCTCATTCGAGGAGATTAAAGCCATGTCCGAGCATTTCCCTTCGCACCTCTCCGGTCCGGCCGTTTTTATTTCCGGATCGCTGTCCATTACCGCGCTTCCCGAACCTGTCATCGAACGCATCGGCGGCATCGTCGAGCGCGCGCTTCCCGTCCTGATCGGGGACGCACGCGGCGTGGATCGGTTGGTCCAGCGCCATCTTGCCGACCGGGATATCGCTGCCGTTACGGTCTACTGCTCCGGCGAGGAACCAAGTAATAATCTGGGCGATTGGCCTGTCCGGAACATTCCTTCTTCCGGGCGAAAGGGCACCGCCGCCTACCATGTCCCAAAGGATGCTGCGATGGCACGCGATGCCTTCAGCGGTCTCGTGATCTGGGACGGTCGCAGCCGCGGAAGCCTTGCCAATATCCACCGGTTGGCGGTTCGGCGTTGCTTCACCATGATCTGGTTCGGGCCGGAATCGCGGTTCATTACCCTCAGATCGGATTCCGACAGGGAGAGCTTTATCGAGGCGCATCCCTGCCGGAACCTGTGATGACCAGTGGCGTGATCAGATCGCCGCTGGCAGTCCTTTAACCGCCGTTAGCGCCGCACTGCCACCGACCCGGATCGCCTGTATGAGAAGCTCGCGGAACTCCCTTTCCGTGAGTTTCTCCACCGGCATCTCCGCGATCATTGCGGCATATTTGCCGCGCAGGGCACGGCGCGCGCTTTCCAGTTCATCATTCATCTTGCGCTGACGCGCTTCCAGATCGGCGAGCCGATCCCTTTCCGTCATCTTTGGCATGTCCATCGTCCTTCCCCGATGGCCTGCCCGTCACCTGCGACTGTGCCACATCGACGGACCGGCGCAAGCAGGGATTGCCGCTTCCTTCGGAACCGGCGGGCCGTTGCGCCTGGCCGCTTCTGTCGGTCCGTCACCGACCTCACCCCGTCCATCGGCCCGCAGCAACTGTCGTTCGCGGACACCCCCATAAGGAGAGCTCCATGCTCACTATCGAACCCGATTACGACCGTTTCGTCGAAACCCATGAACCGCATTACTTCCATGCTCAGGCAAGGGGCTTCGCTCTCATTCGCGATATCGAACGATATCTGGATGAGGCCGATTCCTATGCAGGTCGCTACACCGGTTATATAGACCCTATGACGGAAGATCTGGTCATAACCGGCGAGTGCGAAGAAGAATATGAAGCGGCCATGAACAACGCCCGCGAAGTCGCCTGCATGGTTGCCCGGTCCAATGGATACCGCATCCTGTTGGCCCAACGCCGCAGCGACGACGCGGCCATGCTGGTCTACCAAGCCCATGGAGACCTCGATCCGCCAGCGTAAACTTACTCCGGGATCGGGCCTGACGTCCGGTCCCCTTTTTTTGTGTTGCGGGAGAACCACCCATGAACGTCAACCCTCGTGCCGCTGCAGCGTTGAAAACCAATCTTTTGAAGCAAGGTTGCCCCGCGCCTTCCGGCACGACGCTGCGCAGCGCGAGCGCGCTGCGTAAGGCGGGACGCACGGCGCGAGGCCGTTTGTAATGGACCCTACGCACGGGTGCTGCAGGAGAATAAACCGCTTAAAATCAATTGGATATGTCTGTATCACCTGTAGGGCAAGGATTGTGTATCCGGTCGTACACGTAGGGCAAGGCTATGGTCTGCCTGACTTAATCCGTTCACACTGAACCATATTTTCCGGTATTACATGTCAGACGTGATATCGGCCGACGGAGGGGCGGGACATCGGGGCCGGTAAACGAGCAAAACGCGGTCGGTGCCGTTTCGGTCGGTTTGGCACGTCACCCGAGTAGACGCTTGAGTGATTGGAAGACCGATCGTCTGGTCCCGGCTGGAGCGCTACCCTAATCGAAAGTGAGTTCGATCTCCCCATCCGGGATTTGGAATGTCATACCGGAAACGATGCGCAGCGAGTTGAAGATCGCACCGTTTCACTGTCACCCTGCTGCGCATTGGGCACCGCAATGACGAAATAGCCTGCAGGGAAATAGGTGTCCGCGCTGGCCTGTCCTGCATCCGTTATCTGCAGGAAAAGGGGTATCAGGAAACCGAGCGCCGCCTGCGTGTCGGCGACTTTTATGAGCTACCTTTCCGGCAAGGGCGAGACGGCTATCAGTGCTGAAAGTGGTAAGCGGGTACAGAGCGAACCTTTCAGGTTGAGGGGACGAGCAGGAGAGGATGATCTTTAATAGCGCCGTCCGGCATCGGGGATCGTGCGGCCGCAAGATCATCGAGATAGATGACGTCCAGGAGATTGTCCTCACATGCCATTGCGAGGGCGCTTCCCTCGCAATGGCATGTGAGGAAGCGGATACTGAACCATCTCGCTCGATATCGCCATCAGCGCGATCATAAGCCTGATACCCGATGGCGACTGGGTGATCGACGAATTGCCAACGCTGCAAGAGCTGTTGCAGAACAGACGCAACAATTGTCAGTCGGCGGTCCAGCCACCATCGACCAAGAGTGACGTGCCGGTCATCAGGGCCGATGCGTCGGAGGCGAGCAGGAGGAGCGGACCCATCAGGTCCTCGACGAGACCTATTCGGCCGAGCTTGATTTTCGAGAGAACGGTCAAACGGAACTGCGCGTCTTCGAAGAAGGGCCTGGTCATGGGCGTCTCAATGAATGTCGGCGCGATGATGTTCGATCGAATGTCATGAGCCGCCAGATCCAGCGCCAGCGCCTTGCTCATTCCCTCCAATGCCCATTTCGAGGCACAATAGAGTGACCGGTTGGGCGCTGCGACATGACCCATCTGGCTACCGATATGGATCAGCGAGCCTTTGGTGTCCGTCTCGATCATGCGCCTCGCGCAGGCCTGGGCGACGAAGAAAGCACTTTTGAGATTGAGATCAAGCACGGCGTCATAGTCGTCTTGGGTCACATCCAGAAAAGGTTTTGGACGATTGGTCCCGGCATTGTTCACGAGAATATGGTAGGCAGGGCGATCCGCGAAGAAGCGCTGCACGGCTCCGATATCGGCGACGTCGAGAACGGCCGCTTCTGCGTCACCGCCACTCTCAGAAATGGCTGATGCCACGACGTCGATCTGGTCGGCTGTTCGGGCCACCAGCGTCACCGACGCCCCAGCCTGGGCGAGCGCGGCGGCGAGGCCAACTCCTATACCGCGGCCGGCGCCCGTCACGATCGCGCGGCGTCCATCGAGCCGGAGACTGGGAGTTGAAGGTAGCTGCATCGGTCCGACATCCATTTCCAAAAATTGACAGTCGATCAGAGATAATTGGCGATCGCGTAGTTGCCTTCGTCTGTCGGTACCAGATTGCCGACGATTGCAACGTCAGCCCCAGCCGCTTTGCCGGCGGCAACGCCTGCAGGAGAATCTTCGAACACCAGGCAGTTTTTGATATCTGTCCGCCGTCAGCGCCCATGGCACAGATTTGAGGTTGTGATTTAAGGAGGGTTGGGGCTTCGTCGTAGTGACGAAGGAACGAAGATGAAGACCCAACCCTCCTTGAAAAAATCGCCG